>JAKACW010000105.1 GCA_021821045.1 Pseudomonadota bacterium | reverse complement strand
AATTACTGGAACGGCTGCATCGCTCATCACAGTCTAATTCGTCCTTAAATCGAGGCCACAGCCGTTGACCAATTCCACAAAACCCGGAAAGGACGTTTTCACATTGGCACAATCGGTAATCTCGATCTCACCACCGGCCCGCAACGCCGCCATGGCGAAGGCCATGGCAATCCGATGATCACCCTTGCTATCCACTCTGCCATCGCCAATCGGACCGCCGCGAATGATCATGCCATCGGCCGTCGGTTGCGCGTCCACGCCAAGAACATGCAAGCCATCAGCCATGGACTGAATGCGATCGCTTTCCTTCACCCGCAGTTCTTCCGCGCCGCGCAACACGGTCGTGCCCTCGGCGCAGGCCGCGGCGATGAACAGAACGGGGAATTCATCGATAGCGAGCGGAACCTGATCCTCGGGAATCTCTATGCCGCGCAGAGGCGCGGATCGCACGACGAGATCCGCCACCGGTTCGCCACCCACGGTCCGCTCGTTCCGCAACCGAATGTCGGCGCCCATCAATCTCAGAATGTTGATCACGCCGGTGCGGGTCGGATTGATGCCGACATGGGACAGCTCCAGTTCGGAGCCCGTCGCGATGCTTGCGCCGACGAGAAAAAACGCAGCCGATGAAATGTCCGCCGGCACATCGATGGCGGTCGCCCGCAAACGCCCACCGCCGCGCAAACACACCGTCGAGCCGCGCCGCTCCACCTGATAACCGAAACCTTGCAGCATTCTCTCGGTATGATCGCGGGTCGGCGCCGGCTCCGTCACGCAGGTCATGCCCTCGGCGTACAAGCCCGCCAGCAACAAGGCCGACTTAACCTGCGCGCTGGCGACCGGCATATCGTACCCAATGCCTTTCAGGTGCGAACCGCCGATGATTTTGAGCGGCGGCGTGCCCTGCGCCGTGGTTTCGATTCGCGCGCCCATTTTCGCCAACGGCTCGGTCACCCGCCGCATGGGACGCCGCGACAGGGACGCATCGCCGGTCATCTCGACGTCGAATGACTGGCCTGACAACAAGCCGGCCATGAGTCGCATGGACGTGCCGGAATTGCCCAGATCCAACGCCTTCGCCGGGGCGCGCAAACCACTCATCCCGACGCCGCGCACCACGACGCGCTGCGGTCCGGGGCGATCGATCCGAACGCCCATGTCGCGAAACGCCTGCAGGGTGCACAGGCTGTCCTCGCCTTCCAAGAATCCGGAAATCTCCGTCGTTCCCTCGGCGAGCGCGCCCAGCATGATCGAGCGGTGGGAGATGGACTTGTCGCCGGGCACGCGTATCGCGCCCCGCAGTTGACCGCCCGGGGAAACCTTGTATGTAACATTGTGTGCTGATGACATGATTGATCTAATCTTCTAAAAGTGTTGTTGCCGTGTTATTCCGCCGCTTGCCCTTTGAACGTAAACCGGTCACGGGCCCGTTTGGCGCGCGCAAAGGAATTCTTCAAGGATTCGCCGTCGCCCCGTTCGATACTCGCGCGCAGCTGCCGCAGGTCCTCGACATACCGATCGAGCGCGGACAACAGCGCGTGCCTGTTGGCGAAACAAATGTCGTGCCACATGATCGGGTCACTGGAGGCAATGCGCGTGAAATCGCGAAAACCGCCGGCAGCGAACCGGAAAATCGCTTCGGTCTCATCCAAATCGACCAAGGTGTTGACCAGCGCGTAGGCCAACAAGTGCGGCAGGTGGCTGGTGGCGGCGAGAATTTGATCGTGGGCTTCCACCGTGAGTTCGTCCACGATCGCATCCGCCGTTTCCCACATCGCGCGTACACGCCCTAGCGCAGCCGCAGCGGTTTCCTTCGTCGGCGTCAAAATGACGCGCCGCCCCGCGAACAACTCGGCGAAAGACGCCTCCACGCCGCTGTGTTCCGTTCCCGCGATGGGATGCCCTGGAACCACATACGCGGGCATTTCGCCGAAAACACTGCGCGCCGTATCCACGACGCAACCCTTTGCGCTGCCCACATCCGTGACCACCGCATCGGGCGCCAAGTGGCCGTTCATGGCCTCGAACAGCGATCGAAATGCCCCCAACGGCGTGGCCAACACCACCATGTCCGCGCCCGCGACGGCCTCGGGCACACTGTTCGCGATCATATCGATCACGCCGAGCCGGCGCGCCTTTTCCAGTTCGGCGACCTGCCGCCCGTACCCCACTATGGTTTCGCAGTAACCGCGACGGCGCAGCGCCCGCGCCAGCGACCCGCCGATCAGCCCCACTCCCAGTACCGCAAGCCTTTTGATCATTCCACGCTGACCTTAAACAACGGCGCAGGGGTAGGCGCCAAGCACCGTGACGCTGGACACCGCGGGCCGGATTTCGTCCAACGCTTCCTTGACCGCTTCGTCCTCGGCGTGGCCTTCGATATCGATGAAGAACACATAATCCCACATGCCGCGCCGCGAGGGACGCGACTGGATGCGAGTCATGGAAATCTTGTGCTTCGCCAAGGGGCTCAACGCGCGATGCAAGGCGCCCGGTTGATTGCCGGTCGCGATCAACAAGGACGTTTTGTCGCGCCCGCTCGGCGGCGGCGAGCGCAAGCTCAACACCAGAAAACGGGTCGTATTGAGCGCCGAATCCTCGATGTCGCCGCGCAGGATTTTCAAGCCGTAAATCTCGGCGGCGGTGTCGCTGGCAATCGCCGCGGCGGCGGGCAATTGGGCCACCAGTCGCGCCGCTTCGGCATTGCTCGATGCGGCGATCCTGTCGGCGGCGGGAAGCTCCCGATCAAGCCACTCTCGACATTGAGCCAAAGCCTGCGGATGGGCATAAACCGCTTTGATGTCGCTCAAATCTGCGGCGGTGCCAAGCAACTGATGGCGAATGCGCAGCTCCACTTCGCCGCAAATTTTCACCGCCGACTGCAAGAACATATCCAACGTTTGGCTGACGCTGCCTTCGGCCGAATTTTCCACCGGCACCACGCCGTACGGCACACGGCCCGTCTCGACTGCCCGGAACACGTCGCTCACGCTGGCGCAGGGACTCGCCGCGACCGCGTGGCCGAAATGCTTGAACGCCGCCTCTTGGGTGTATGTTCCTTCCGGACCCAGATACGCCACCGCAAGCGGCTGCTCGACCGCCAAACACGACGACATGATCTCGCGGAAAACCCGCGCCATATCGCTGGGCCGCAACAAACCGCAATCCCGTTCCATGACCTTGCGCAAGATCTGCGCTTCCCGCTCCGGGCGATAAAACACCGCATCTCCGGCTTGCTGCTTGCACTCGGCGATGGCTTTGGCGCATGCGGCCCGATCGACGATCAGCTGCTGGATCTGCGCATCCAACTGATCGATGCGCCCGCGCAGCGCATCCATCGTCTGCGGTGTTTCGTTCTTTTTTGCCATAGCCCTTCGCCGTGATCGCCTAAAGCACGCGAACCGACAACACGCCGTCGATAGAGGCGATCTTTTTGACGACGGATTCAGGTAACACCTTGTCCACATCCGCCATGGTGTAAGCGATTTCGCCGCGCGACTTGTTGATCATGTCGATGATGTTCAAACCCGCTTCCGCCATGGCCGTCGAGATCTGGCCCACCATGTTGGGCACGTTGGAGTTGGCGATGGCGATGCGATGACCGTCCAGACGCGTCATTTCGACGTCGGGAAAGTTGACGGCGTTGACGATTGAACCGTTTTCCAGAAATTCGCGGACTTGGTCGGCGACCATGACGGCGCAGTTGTCTTCCGCCTCCTCCGTCGACGCTCCCAAGTGCGGCAGAGCCACGACTTGTGGAAAGTCGCGAAACACGGCGCTGGGAAAATCACAAACATAGTTGCGAATACGGCCCGATTTCAGTCCTTCGAGCACGGCTTCGGTCTCAACAACACCCTCGCGGGCGAAATTCAACAACACCATCCCGTTCTTTAGCAACCGCAACCGATCGCGATTGATCATACGACGGGTGGCGTCGACTTCCGGCACGTGCAATGTCAAGAAGTCCGCGGCCATCAAGATCTCTTCGAGGCTGTTGGCTTTGCGCACATCCGAGGACAGCCGCCAGGCGCTTTGCACCGTGACATTGGGATCGTAGCCGATGACTTTCATCCCGAGCTTGATCGCCGCGTTCGCCACTTGCACGCCGATGGCGCCCAGGCCAATCACCCCCAGGGTGCGGTTGGGAAGCTCGAATCCGACGAATTTCTTTTTGCCGTCTTCGACCAGTTTGTGAATGGTCTTGTCATCGCCCTCCAATCGGCGGGCATAGTCCCACGCTGGGCATATATTGCGCGCGGCCAGTAGCATGGCCGCGACCACGAGTTCCTTCACCGCGTTGGCATTGGCGCCGGGAGCGTTAAATACAGGAATACCGCGCGCGCTCAGTTGTGCCACGGGGATATTGTTCACACCCGCGCCGGCGCGGCCGACGGCCTTGAGCGTCGACGGAACGGCCATGTCGTGCATGTTGTACGAGCGCAGAAGAATCGCGTCCGGGTTTTGGATTTCCGACGCCACTTCATAGCGTTCTCGCGGCAGGCGCTCCAGACCCTTTATCGAAATGTTATTGAGGGTAAGTATCTTATACATAGTCAAAACGAACCTCGCAAAGGGGTTAGCCGTGGCGCCGCTGGAATTCCTGCATGAACCCGATGAGCGCATCGACGCCCTCTTCCGGCATCGCGTTATATATGCTGGCGCGCATTCCACCCACGGAGCGATGACCCTCCAGCGTCACCAGCCCTTCCTTGGCCGCCTCTTGGCAGAACGTCTTGTCCAACGAGGCGTCGGGCAAGGTGAACGGCACATTCATCCATGAGCGATAAGCCGGATCGACCGGATTTTTGTAATAGCCGGATTGATCGATCGCCGCATAGAGTTTGCGCGCCTTGCGGTCGTTGATTTGCGCCATGCCCTTCAACCCGCCGCGCTGCTTCAGCCACTCGAACACCAAACCGGCCAGATACCAGGCATAGGTCGGCGGCGTGTTGTACATGGACTCGTTGTCCGCGTGAATCTTGTAGTCGAACATGACCGGCGTTCCCGGTGCGGCGTGGCCGATCAGATCCTCGCGCACGATAACCACGGTGAGTCCGGCCGGGCCGATGTTCTTTTGGGCGCCGGCATAAATCACCGCGAATCGACTGACATCGACGGGACGCGACAGAATCGTCGAGGACATGTCAGCCACCAACGGCACATCGCCGGTGTCGGGTATGTCGTTGAACTCGACACCGCCGATGGTTTCGTTCGGCGTATAGTGCACGTAAGCCGCGTCGGGATTGAGCTTCCATTCCGAACGCGCCGGCACGGTGGAAAACTTCTTGGCTTCCGACGATGCGCAGACATTCACGGCGCAATAGCGTTTGGCCTCGGCGATGGCCTTCTGCGACCACGCGCCGGTGTTGAAATAGTCGGCGTCCTTGTCGCCCCGCAACAGATTAAGCGGGACCATGCTGAATTGACTGCTGGCTCCGCCCTGCAGAAACAGCACTTTATAGTTCGACGGGATGGCCATCAACTCGCGCAAGTCCGCTTCGGCCTTGGCGGCAATGCTCATGAACTGCTTGCCGCGGTGACTCATTTCCATCACCGACATGCCGCTGCCCTGCCAGTCGAGCATTTCTTCCCGTGCACGATGCAACACTTCTTCCGGCAGTACCGCCGGTCCGGCGCTGAAGTTATAAACACGCGTCATTTTTCGTTACCCTTTCTCCATGAGCACACTAGGAATCGCGGATGAATCCGCTCCTACAGTCAAATCTATTCGGCGTCGCCTTCGGCAGCTTCGCCGCCTTCTTCCTCGTCCTGCTCTTCGACCCGCGCCGCGCCCACCAGCGCCTCGCCCTCGGCCAAATTGATCACCCGCACGCCCTGGGTATTGCGGCCCATCAGGGAAATCTCGCTGACTCGGGTGCGCACCAGCGTCCCGCCGTTGGAGATGAGCATCACCTCGTCTTCTTCCTTGACCAGTCTGGCGCTCACCACTTTGCCGTTGCGCTCGCTGGTTTGGATCGCGATGACGCCCTGACCGCCGCGGCCTTGGACCGGGTAGGCGTCCATCGTCGTACGCTTGCCGTAGCCGCGCTGCGTAACGGTGAGCACGTCGCCTTCATCGACGATGATCAACGACATGACTTCCTGAGCCTCGTCGAGTCGAATGCCGCGCACCCCGCGGGCATTGCGCCCCATGGGACGCACTTCGGACTCGTTGAAGCAAATCACTTTGCCCGCGTCGGTGAACAACATGACTTGGCGCTGACCGTCGGTGATGCCGACCCCAACAAGCGTGTCTTCCTCCACCAGTTCCACGGCGATGATGCCGTTGGAGCGCGGGCGGGAAAAATCAGTAAGCGGCGTTTTCTTCACCAAACCGTGGCGCGTTGCCATAAAGACGAACTTGTCTTCCGCGTATTCCCGGATAGGAAGGACGGCCGTGATTTTCTCGCCCTCTTCCAGGGGCAGCAAATTCACAAACGGTTTGCCCCGCGCCGTGCGTCCGGCCTGCGGTATCTGATACACCTTGAGCCAGTACATTTTGCCGCGACTGGAGAAACACAGCAGCGTATCGTGGGTGTTGGCCACGAACAGCGAGGCAACGAAATCCTCTTCCTTCATCGTGGTGGCCGCTTTGCCGCGACCGCCTCGCCGTTGCGCCGCGTACACGCTGACCGGCTGGGATTTGACGTAACCCTCGTGGGACAACGTCACGACGACGTCTTCCTCGGTGATGAGATCCTCGATTTCCAGGTCCTGTTGCGTCGAAATGATTTCAGTCCGCCGCGCGTCTCCGAATTGATCCCGGATCGCCACCAACTCGTCGCGGATGACCGCCATCAAGCGTTGCGGGTCGCGCAGGATTTCCAACAGTTCGGCGATCGCCTGGAGAATCTCTTGGTATTCGCTGATGATCTTTTCCTGCTCCAACCCCGTCAGGCGGTGCAGACGCAGATCCAAGATATGCTGCGCTTGCGCTTCGGACAGATGGTACATCCCATCGTGCAACCCGAACTCCGCCGCCAAGCCTTCCGGTCGCGAGGCATCGCTGCCCGCGCGCTCCAGCATTTGCACCACCACACCCGGGGCCCATTCGCGCGCCACCAGCTTGGCCTTGGCCTCCGCCGGGTTGGGCGACCGTTTGATCAAGTCAATGACCTCGTCGATATTGGCCAACGCCACCGCCAAGCCTTCCAACAAATGGGCGCGATCGCGGGCCTTGCGCAGTTCGAAAATCGTCCGGCGCACGACGACTTCGCGGCGATGACGAATGAACGCGTCGAGGATTTCCTTGATATTGAGCAGCTTCGGCTGACCGTCGACCAGCGCCACCATGTTGATGCCGAAGACGGTCTGCATCTGTGTGAACTGATACAGGTTGTTCAATATGACGTCGCCGTTTTCGCCGCGCTTGAGCTCGATGACCACGCGCATGCCGTCCTTGTCCGACTCGTCGCGCAGTTCGCTGATGCCCTCGACTTTCTTTTCCTTCACCAACTCGGCGATCTTTTCCAGCAGTGTCGCCTTGTTCACTTGGTACGGCAATTCGGTCACGATGATCGTGGATCGCCCCGTGCTGTCATCCACCTCGATGTTGGCTCGGGCGCGCACGTAGATGCGCCCCCGGCCGGTGGTATACGCCTCGTAGATACCGCGGGCGCCGTTAATGATTCCCGCGGTGGGGAAGTCCGGCCCGGGGATGAGTTGAATGAGGTCGTTGATGGAAAGTGCATCGTTGTCGATCAGCGCGAGGCAAGCGTTGACGACTTCCGTGAGATTGTGCGGCGGCACGTTGGTCGCCAAACCGACAGCGATACCGGCCGAGCCATTGATCAACAGATTGGGAACGCGGGTGGGAAACACCACCGGTTCTTTTTCCGTCTCGTCGTAGTTGGGCTGAAAATCGACGGTTTCTTTGTCCAAGTCCGCCAGCAACTCGTGGGCGATGCGCGCCATGCGCACTTCGGTATAACGCATGGCCGCCGGGGCATCGCCGTCCACCGATCCGAAGTTGCCTTGCCCGTCCACCAGCATGTAGCGCAGCGAAAACGGCTGCGCCATGCGCACGATGGTGTCGTAGACGGCGGTGTCGCCGTGAGGATGATATTTACCGATGACGTCGCCGACGATACGCGCAGACTTCTTGTAGGCCTTGTTCCAATCGTTCCCCAATTCGCTCATGGCGTACAGAACGCGCCGATGCACCGGCTTGAGGCCGTCGCGCACATCGGGCAGGGCGCGCCCGACGATGACGCTCATGGCGTACTCCATGTAGGAGTTGCGCATCTCGTCTTCGATATTGATCGGAAGTATTTCTTTGGCCGCTTCGGTCATGTGCTGTCAGTCCCTTATCGAACGCAGGATTGGCGCTGGCGCCCCACACCAACGTCAAGCCAGATTATGAAATCGCAAAGGCCGGCCCTGACACGCAAAGCGCGGCCCAAAAAGTGCGCGCCCATGGTAGCACATAGGTGATTTTTTTCCTAGATTTCAGCCGATTAGCCAGAGAGATGGGCGGCGATCTTCGCCTTGTCGGGGTTCTCGATCACCCCTTTCTCGGTTACCAGAGCGTTGACTAGCCCCGCCGGCGTCACATCGAACACCGGATTCCACGCGCGTGCCCCCTGGGCGGCCATGCGCCGACTGCCGCAGGTCAGCACTTCTTCCTGACCGCGCATTTCGATTTCGATGTCATCCCCCGTCGCCGTCTTGGGGTCGATGGTCGACGTTGGCGCCGCCACCATGAACTTGACACCATGGTGCCGCGCGGCAATCGCCAGACCATAGGTGCCAATCTTGTTGGCGGCATCGCCGTTGGCCGCGACACGATCAGCACCGACAATGACCCAGCTCACCTGGCCGGACTTCATCAGATGGGCCGCCGCCCCATCGGCCAGCAACGAGACAGGAATGCCGTCCTGCACCAATTCCCAAGCGGTCAACCGTGCGCCCTGGAGCCAAGGACGTGTCTCATCGGCAAACACTCGTTTGACCTTCTTCCCGGCAAAGGCGGCGCGGATTACCCCCAGCGCCGTGCCGAAACCGCCGGTCGCGAGCGAACCCGTGTTGCAGTGGGTGAGCACCGCCTCGCCCGGCTCGATCAAGGCGGCGCCAAACGCACCCATGCGCCGGTTGCCTTCGACATCTTGGCGATGGATCTCATGGGCCAGATCGAGCAACGCGGCGTCGGGCTGCTCCGGGCCTTGACTAAGCACAGCGCGGGCCTTGTTCAACGCCCAGAACAAATTCACTGCGGTAGGCCGGGATTCCGCCAGCGCCTTTAGTCCGCTTTCCAACACGGCGGCACCTTCGCCCTCCGCGGACCGGCCGGCTTCTCTTGCCGCCAGTGCTGCACCGTAAGCGGCTGCAATACCGATGGCGGGGGCGCCCCGGACCACCATGTTCTTGATCGCCCGAGCCACCTCGACCGCGCTATCCAAGCGCAAATACACCGCCTCGTCGGGCAAGCGGCGCTGATCGAGCAGATAAAGCGCATTGTCCCGCCATTCCACCGCTCGCACCGTGTCAAACTGTGCCAGATCCATTTAGACAACCCTTTGTTTTTTGATAGGTTTTAAACTTGGCCCGTAAAGCCGCAGGGGCTCGGGCCGATAGTAAGTGTCAGGAGTGTAGCTTGAAGCAAGGGTAATCTCCATGGCGGGGCGCAAGACTTACATCGCGATTCTCATCGGCTCGCTGGGCGGGCTCAATGTCGGTGCTGTCGCCGCACAAACGGCCGACGCGCCCGTCATCGCGCCGGCGCCGCCCCAAGCGCCACTTACAGCTACTGCGCCTGCGGCTACGGCTACGGCACCTACTACGACGGCAAGCGTCTCCGTCAAACCCACGGAACCCGACGACGAACCCGATTTGCCCGCGCCGCCAACCTTCACCAATAGCCAATCGCCGTGCACGTCGCTGCCGGCGCGCAGCCCCCATTTAGCCATGAGCGCCAAAACCAAAACCGGCGAGCGCTACTACCGCGTCAGCCTGGGTTGCATCCCCTTCACCTTCGAGGGCGAACTGCTAGACGAAAAGGCCCAGGCGGCGCTGGATGAGGCCGTTGCCTTTGTGCTGGCTCGCGAGGACGTCATCCGCATCTTCATCGACATGGCCACCTTCGGCATGGACGACCCCGACTTGGAAACGCGCTTTCGCCAGCAGGCCTTCGCCGTAAAAAAATATTTGACCCACAAGGGCGTCTTCAGTCATCTCCAAGGCAACCGCGACGAGGAGTTCCCGCCCTACTTCGAGGATCAGAAACAACGCCTGAAAGCGCAGGCCGCGCAACCGGCGAAACCCGCGGCAGAACCGAAAAAAGCCGCCGCGGCGCCGGCACAGCCGCGCAAGGATATTTCCCGCGATTACACCTTCGCCGTCAATCGCAGCGAAACGCTGTATTACGACGATGCGCCGGTGCTGTACCGCAAAGACCCCCGCGGCGGATTCCAGTTTGTTCCGCTCGACAGCATCTACTTCCCCCATGACGGCGATGCCCTAAACGACCGCGCCAAGGCCACCCTCGATATCATCGCCGAGTATGTCCAACGTCATCCGGAAACGGACCGGCTCATCATCAAGGGTAACGCCGACCAGGCTGGAACGCAGAAATATAACTACCGCCTCACCGATCGTCGTGCCGACGCGGTGCGCGAATACCTTATCGCCAAAGGCGTGTCCGCAGTGCTGGTGGAGCTGATCAGCGCCGGCGAAGCCGATCCCGTGGACGAAAACTGGAACCGCCCCGGCCGTGCGCGTAACCGTCGCGTCGAGCTGTACCTTGTGCAGCGCCTGCCAATGCAGGTGAGCCAGACGCGCGCGCCCGCCGCCGCGCAAGCGAACGACCTTACCAGCGAACCAACCGCCCCATAGTCTTGCCTTGCCTCGCTCGTCGCCGCCGACGCATAATCAACCCACTATCGGCGATCATTACGCCGTCGGCAGCACAGTGCCGCAACAAAAACATCATCTCAGGTAGGGCGACATGGAACACGTTGATACGCTGATCAATGCCAAATGGATTATTCCTGTTGAACCCGACAATGCGGTCCTTAGCGACCACAGCCTGGCCATTCGGGACGGACGCATCGTTGCCGTGCTGCCGCGGGAGAAGGCCGTCAAGAAATACGCAGCGCGGGAAACCATCGACCTGCCCGGTCATGCGCTGATTCCGGGCCTGATCAACGCCCACACCCATGCGGCCATGACCTTGTTCCGCGGGCTGGCCGACGACTTGCCGTTGATGGAGTGGCTCACCCAGCACGTCTGGCCGGCGGAAGCGAAATGGGTCAACCACGAATTCGCGCGCGACGGCTCAGAACTGGCCATTGCCGAAATGCTGCGCGGCGGCACGACCTGCTTCAACGATATGTACTTTTTTCCCGATGAAACGGCCCGCGCGGCCGACGCCAGCGGCATCCGCGCCGTGGTTGGCATGATCCTCATCGACTTCCCTACCGTGTGGGCGAAAGACGCCGAGGAGTACATCCACAAAGGTCTGGAACTGCACGACTATTACCGCAACAATCCACGCATTCGCACCGCCTTCGCGCCGCATGCGCCCTATACCGTATCCAACCAGCCCTTGGAACGCGTGCAGATTTTGGCCGACGAACTCGACGTGCCGATCCACATGCACGTGCAGGAAACCGAGGACGAAGTCGCTCAGAGCATGACCCATCACAAAGGGCGACCGCTGGCGCGATTGGACAAGCTCGGATTGGTGTCGCCGCGGTTGCTCGCGGTGCACATGACCCAACTGACCGACCATGAAATTGAAGTTGGCGCGACCAAAGGCATTCACGTCATGCACTGCCCCGAGTCCAATTTGAAACTGGCCAGCGGCTTTTGCCCGGTGCAAAAACTTCTCAACGCCGGCGTGAACGTGGCGCTGGGCACCGACGGCACCGCGAGCAACAACGATCTGGACATGTTCGGCGAAATGCGCACCGCGGCGCTGATTGCCAAGGCCTGCGCGAAAAACGCCGCCGCCGTTCCCGCCCACACCGTGCTGCGCATGGCAACGTTGAACGGCGCCAAGGCACTGGGCTTGGATGATGAAATCGGCTCGTTGCAGCCCGGCAAAGCGGCCGACGTTGTCGCCATCGACCTGAGTGGCCTGGAAACCACCCCGCTCTACCATCCCATTTCCCATATCGTGTACGCCGGCAGCCGACGCGACGTCAGCGATGTGTGGATCGCCGGCCAACGGGTGCTGCGCCAGCGCCAGCTCACCACCCTGGACGAACAGCATTTGATCCGCAAAGCCATTGAATGGCAGCAGCGCATCGCCGCAACCTAGCCAGGGTAGGAAATGAAATGGACCCGTCCTTCTCTTAAACGGCCTCAAGAAATGGGCCAAGATGAGAATGTGAATTTCATCTGAAACAGAGTAAGGAGGGTCCGAGATGAAGCTTAAAGCATTGGGA
>JAKACW010000030.1 GCA_021821045.1 Pseudomonadota bacterium | reverse complement strand
GGCAAGGATTCGTTCACCCTGGCGATTGGCCACAACGAAAAAGGTGTTGCCCATCTCGATCTTGTGCGTGCTCGCAAGCCGCCCTTCTCCCCTGACGGCGTGGTCGCTGAATTCTCGATCTTGATGCAGAGATATGGCATCACCCAGGTAGTGGGCGACCGATACGCGGGCCAGTGGGTCGTCGAAGCGTTCCAGAAAGCGGGCATCCAGTACGTTCATAGCGAGCGATCAAAAAGCGAAATCTATTTGGAGGCAGAACCCATGTTCGCTACGGGCAAATGCCGCGTTCTCGATCACAAGACCTTGCTGAACGAATTGCGCCGACTTGAGAGACGGACAAGCAAGAGCGGTAAGGACACCGTGGACCATCCGCCGGGCGGACATGACGATGTGGCCAATGCGGTGTGCGGTGTACTGGTCCTTGCGCGCGGGCGCGTGCAGATTGATTTGGACGAGAAGGAATGCGTGACCGGCGACTATTACACGGCCACCAACCCCAACGACGGCAACCCCTT
This sequence comes from Pseudomonadota bacterium, assembly GCA_021821045.1. GTDB lineage: Bacteria > Pseudomonadota > Gammaproteobacteria > JAADHS01 > JAADHS01 > JAKACW01. The sequence continues at coordinate 52,033 of JAKACW010000030.1, read as the reverse complement.
TTTTTCACTCAACTGAGAGGTAACACATGACTACAGAAAACATGCTCTACCGACACACCAGCGAACTACGCGGCACCGTTCGCAAATTCGCGGACGTTCAAGAGGACGTGCATCGTAAGGCGCAGGCGTACCAGAACGACAAACGCTGCACCTACAAAGAGGCGATTGAAGCCGTGTTCCGACTCGATCCCGAGCTGAAGAAACAATACGCCCTTTCCAAATAACCGGAGATTCCCATGACGCAAAAAACGTTTTCAGCATTGGCGGCAACCGACTTGACCGCCTGCCAATTTCACCTTGCACGCTGGAGCGCTGCGGGCTACGTGAACATTTCATCCTACGCCGCCACGGATCAAGGCGCGGGTGTGATTCAGACTGTAAGCCGATCAGGCGAAGCGGTGACGGTCGCATACGGCGGGAAGTCGTTCGTCACCGTGGGTGCGGCAATCGCGGCGGACACTTTGTTCACCTGCAATGGATCGGGCCGAGCGATCGCCGCGGGGTCTGGTGAGGTCATCTACGGTCGCGTGTTGGAGACGGCGGCGGCGGATGGTAATTGGGTGCGGTGCCTGTTGTTCTCGCCCTTCGTCAACTAGGAGGCACCGTGGCTAAAAAATCATTCGGCCAAGCCATCCTCAAGGCCTTGGAACTCGAACGCGAGCTTGCCCGCTTGCAATCCTCTCGCGGCAGCGCGCTATCGAAAAAGGCGTTTCTGCGCGATGCGATGGCGCTTGCGGAAGTGGACGACGCGGAGCTGGACGCGCTCGAGTCGCGCTTGGACAAGTGGCCGCACGCAAAGGGCTTCGTAGGCCGTATCAAGTCCGTTATCAGAGACGGGCGGTTTCCGTCTTGTCCCAAGGACGGGTCGCGCCTTGGGGTTTATGGGCTGGAGGCGGCGGGCAGTGAGACGGGCATTTCACCGCTGAAGTTTTTTGCGTTGGCCGTGCGTCAGTCTGACCCATCGTGGTTTGGTGAAGCCGATTCCCGCGAGAATGTTCTGGAGCGCGTGGACGAGCTTTTGGAGCAACGCAAGTTGGCGCTCAAGGCGATTCGCGAGGGTTGGGATCATCGCGACGTGTTCGTGGACGACCGCGAGGGCGTGCGGTTCCACTGGTTTCCGGGCTTGTCAATGACGCCCGCGCGGGATTGGCCGCAACGGGTTGTCGCCCATGTGCTGGCTGATCCAAGCATTGAAGAGGTGATCGCCAAAGGGTAAGAATTCCAGGCTGGCGACTCCTCCGGTCGTCGGCTTGGGGTCTCGGGAGTTGAGACCCGAGTAGGGCTTGCGACTTTTCGCGCAAGCGGGCGCACTCCACGGTACCTCGCCGCTACGTGCGCATTTATTTGGAGTAAAAACGAATGGCTTTATCAATGCGAAAAGCGATCAATGCCAAGTGCAAGGATTGCATCTATGACCCCAAGAGTGGGCTTGGCACTTGGCGCCAGCAAGTGGAAGGATGCACGTCAACCAACTGTGCACTCTACCCGCTGCGGCCGGTAAGCAAGAAAGAGCCGAAGCGATGAAATATAGCGTGGCGCAATTGGCGCAATTGGCTGGGTACTCTGAAAAACGAGTGTGGGATCTGTTGCAAGCCAAACTGATCCCTCCCGAATGCGACAGTCGGACCCTTGCCGCGTTACATGCCCATGCGTTGCGCGGGCGAGTGATCCGATTTGAACCAATCCCAACACAACCAGCATTGAGAGGTGTCGACACATGGTAGCTCCCGTATTTTTTCGAATTGGTAGCGCGTTGCTGCGCGGTGGTGGCGCAAATGACTTGTCCAACGCGGCGCAAGCGGGCGCCGCGGCGCTCAGGCCCCGTATCCACATTGACGATCGCAACCTGAAAAAGAAGATGGCCGCGCTCAAGGCGGAGCTTGGCAGCAAGAACATGATGAGCGCCATCGGTATGCGACAGTTGAGATGGATCGACGAGCATTTCAAAACCGGCGGGCATGGTACGTGGCCGGGCATCAAGAGCCGGCCGGGCAGTCCGTTGCTGAACACCGGCCGACTGCGCGCCTCCTTCACGCACCGCGTGGGCCTCTTCGGCCATAGCGTCACGGTGGGCACGACCAACGAGGTCGCTCCCTACCATCATTTCGGCACCAAGCCTTACACCATTTCCGCCCGCGATGGAGGGTCGTTGATGTTCGTCGGCCGAGACGGTCCGGTATTTCGGCGTAGCGTTCGCCATCCGGGCTTGGCGGCGCGGGGGATGCTCCCTGACACGCGGGAAGTGGAGCAAATGACGGAAAGCCTTATCAAGGCGTCGATGCAGAAAATTGGGCAGAAGTAGCGGGCTTAAATTCCTCGCTCCACGACAGGGGTTGACTTTTTTTAAGCCTCAAACCTAATATTAACGTTAATATGAAAATTGGACGACAAATAGCCATGCCCGCCTACGTGCGACCGGATCAAAAGGACGCACTGGAAGCGTTGAGCAAGGCAACGGGGCGCCCTATGCAAGAGTTTTTGCGCGAGGGGATCGATCTTGTCCTTAGGAAGTACCAACGACGCATGGCCAAGGAGGTCCGCAAATGAACCGCACGCCAACACCCGCCGAGCTTCGAGTTCTCATAAACACCGCGGCGCTTCGCCGACGACCGCTGCACCAACGGGTTCAACGGCTGTTCACGCTTCGCTATTGGCGTATTCGATGGATGGCACGGCGGATGGTCCGAGAAGCAATTCAAGATTGCACTTTGGAGGCGTAAATGTCCTACCCGTGGCAAAAGTTCTTTGGCGCTGTTTCGTGCTTGATCGGTTCCGGCGACATGAGAAGCCGCCTCAAGGACGCTGCAGTTACCCTGACCACTCTCAACAGAGACGACTTCCCAAGGTCACTTCAACAAGAGTTCGCCGACCTAATGGCCGATCTATCGAAGGTCCAAGCAATCGGCCATGATATCGAGGGCGCGATCGCCCGCACGATCGACGGGGAGAATGAAGAGGGTCTCAATAAGCTTGCCGAGCGAATCCTGGCTATTTACGACCGAGTTGTTCGGCTCGAACCCTCGATGGAGTGATCCGGCCAATGAAAACCTACATCCTAATCGTTGTGCTCAAGCTGGGCGGCGGGTTTTCCGCTGAGTTCGCCAGTCATGCCATGTGCAACGCGGCCAAAAGCGATATTCGCGAGCGGGCCGAAGTGGTGTTGGCCGAATGTTATCCAAAGGGGGATTGATTCCATGAAAGTCGCCATCTACGCCCGATACTCGACCGAGAAGCAAAACGAAACGTCCATCGACGGCCAGTTTCGCACGTGCGAGGAATACGCCAAGCGCCAAGGCTGGAAGATCGTTCGGCGCTTTTCGGATGAAGCCATATCGGGAGCCAAGACTGACCGGCCGGGCTATCAGGCGTTGCTTGCAGCGGCGGAGGCGCACGAGTTCGACATTATCTTGGCGGAGGAAGTCTCCCGCCTTTGGCGCGATCAGGCGGAGCAATGGCGCGCGGTGAAGCGGCTGGAATACCTCGAACGCCACGTTGTCGCCGTCAATGATGGTGTGGACACTCGCCGCGAGGGATTCAGCCTGTTGTTATCCGTGCGCGGCGCGATGAACGCCGAAGCGCGGCGCGAGATTGCCCTTCGTACCCGTCGCGGGCTTCGTGAAAGGGCGATCAACGGCTTTTGTGCCGGCGGCGCGTCCTACGGCTACCGGTCAACCAAAAACGAGCACGGCGCCACGCGGGAGATTGTGCCCGAGCAAGCCAAGACCATCGTTTTGATTTTCGAGCGGTTCGCCGACGGTCAATCCACCAAGGCGATTGCCGCGCAACTGAACGAAATGGGCGTCCCTGCTCCGCGCGGCAAGAAGTGGCTTTCGTCCGCGATCTACGGCCACAAGGAAAAGGGAACGGGGATCCTGAACAATCCGCTTTACATCGGGCGGCAGGTTTGGAACCGCTCGAAGTGGGTCATGAACCCGACGACCGAGAAGCGCGAGCGCCGCGACTTGCCCGAAAGCGAATGGGTCATAACGGAGATTCCCCTCCTTCGCATCGTTCCACAACCCTTGTGGGACCGCGTGAAGGCCCGCCAGCAAGAGCAGCATCGCCGATCGATCAACATTCGAACGGGCCTTAGCAAGATCGCTCGCGCGCCCCGCTACCTGTTCTCGAGCCTTCTCCGGTGCGGCGTATGCGGCGGAAAGATGGTTATCTATGGTGTGGACCGTTACGCCTGCTCAAGCCACGCAAACGGCGGGCGGCACGCGTGCGCCAACCGGCTGAACGTCAAGCGGCCATTTTTGGAGTACACCTTGCTAAAGGCGATCCGCTGCGAATTGTTCGAGCCTGAGTGCCTGGAGGAGTTCAGAGACGAAGCCGCGCGCCTGTTGCGGGAAGCCCGAGCGGCCAAACAGCCGGACCAGAGCGCCACGCGCGCGGAGCTTGCCAAAGTGGAGCGCGAGCTTGAAAACCTCATGACCGCGATCAAGGCGGGGATTATCACAGAGACGACCAAGGCGGAGCTTGAGAAGTTGGAGGCCCGCAAGCGCGCCCTGCTCGCGTCCCAGCACGTCAAAGCCGCGGCGCGTGATGACATTCCGGAGGTGTTGCCCAACGTGGCCGAGCGGTTCCACAAGTTGATTCACAAGCTGGAAGTTGCGCGGCCGGGCGACATTGAGCGGGCACGCATGGCGCTTCGAAAGTTGGTCGGCGATATCATCGTGGAACCCAGCGACGACGGAACGCATTTGCGAGCGAAAATCGAGGGCGACTACGCGGGCTTGTTTGAACTGTTGGATGGGAAGTCGTTGAAGGACAAAGGATATATAAGAATGGTAGCGGGGACCGGATTTGAACCGATGACCTTCGGGTTATGAGCCCGACGAGCTACCAGGCTGCTCCACCCCGCACCAGATTTGAGGGACGCATAGTAGCACAGGCAAAGAGCGGAAACAACAGGGGTTTGATCGAAAAATCAACGCGTTCTACGTTAACCGCGGGCGTCTACGGAGACTCCGGCAGCTTGCGTAGGAGCGTCACGAAGGCAATGGCGTAGTCCTCCTCATCGGCCAGACTCAGAAACGACTCGCCGACCTGAAAGCGATTGGTCAGCCGCCGCATCGGCCCGGTGAATTCGAACCGCGGTTGACCATGGTCGGTGTTGGTGACGCTGAGATCTTTCAGCGTCACACCGTCGCGAAATCCGGTGCCGAGCGCTTTGACGAACGCCTCCTTGGCGGCGAAGCGCTTGGCGAGAAAGTGAGCGGGTTTGCCCGAGGCGCGAAATCCCGTCATTTCCACGTCGGTGAGAATCCTTGCGGCGAAGCGGTCCCCGTAACGGTCCAGCGCCGCTTGCATGCGCGCCACTTTCACGATGTCGGTGCCGATGCCAAGGATCATGGGGTTGTCGGCTATGTCCGCGCTTCCACCATCAAGCGTTTCATCTCGCGCACCGCTTCGCGCAAACCGCAGATCAAGGCGCGGGCCACGATGGCGTGGCCAATGTTGAGTTCGATAATCGGCGCGATGGCGGCGATCGGTCTGACGTTGAAATAATGCAGGCCGTGGCCGGCGTGCACGCTCAAGCCATTTGCATGGCCATAATTCGCCGCGTCGACGATGCGCGCCAATTCGGCCTCGCGTTCGGATTTGGACCCGGCGTCGGCATAATGGCCGGTGTGAATCTCGATGGCCGGCGCGCCGACACGAAGCGCCGCATCTACCTGGGCGCGGTCGGCGTTGATGAATAACGAGCTGCGAATGCCCGCCGCGCTCATGCGCGCGACGGCATCGCGCACCCGCGATTCATGGCCGACCACGTCGAGGCCGCCTTCGGTGGTGAGTTCTTCGCGCCGCTCCGGAACCAGGCAACAGTCTTCGGGACGGTAGCGCTCGGCGATGGCCAGCATCTCATCGGTGACGGCCATTTCGAGGTTGATGCGGGTCTGCACCGTTTCCTTGAGCACCGCGACGTCGCGTTCCTGAATGTGTCGACGGTCCTCCCGCAAATGAATGGTGATGCTGTCGGCGCCGCCCATCTCCGACTCAAAGGCCGCCTGTGCAGGATCGGGATAGCGCGTGCGACGCGCTTGACGCAGTGACGCCACGTGGTCGATGTTGACGCCCAATAGGATCGAATTCGCCGGAACGGAAGCGTTGCTCATTGTGGGGAATACCGCGGAGTGTCAAACGGAGCGAAAGTATAGCACAGGACCCAAAATGACCCGTCATTGCGCGATTGAGCGGGCGGGGAATCGCGGTAAGAAACCGCTTCCACAGCCCAGTGCGGTTCACAGTAGGCGCGGATCAGGCGGCGTTAATGCGGTGGGGAATCGCGGAAGGATCCGCTCCCACAATACAGGCGCTATGTCGGTCGGAGCGGATCCTTCCGCGATGCATCGTCGCTTTCCAATTGGGCCAGCGACGCGCGCCAGCGGCGGCTCACCAGGGCGTGACCCGCCAAGTGGTAATCGAGCACGCCGCGCATGAGCCGCTTGATCTCGCCCGCCACGGCGATATCGTCGAACGCGTCCCGCTCGATGGCCAGCAAGGTACGCCCGCTCACGACAATCGTATCCCGCGGGATGGTCTGGCCGCGTACCGCCTGCGGCCCTCGGTCCGGCAGATAGGCATACTGCTGCTGCGGCTCGATCGGGCCGCCGCTGTCGCATTCTCTAGCTACCGCCAGGCCGTAGCCGATTTCCGCCAACAATGTCTTTTCGAACCGGCGTAGCCCGGGGGTTTCATCGGCATCCGTTGCCAACGCCGCCAAAGCGAGTTCGTATGCATCAAACAGTTGCGGGTGAGGATCGTGGCGTTGGCACAAACGATAGAGCAGCTCGTTCAGATAGAGCCCGGAAATCAAACGCGAGCCCGGAATCGGCGGCAGAGAACCGCGGGGCTCGGCGCCAGTCAGGGTCGCCAGGTCGCCGCGCCCCGTCCAAGACAGACTTAGCGCCTTGAAGGGCTGCAGCAACCCGGCCAGGGGAGATTTGCCGCGCCGCGCGCCGCGGGCAATCAGACCGCGCCGGCCGTGGTCGCGGGTCCAGATTTCCAACAGCAGGCTGGTGTCGCTATAAGGCCGATGGTGCAAGATAAATCCGGCCTGCAACACCTGCCGGGTCGCGCTCACTTGCCATCCTCTTTAAACCCCAGCCCCTGCAAGAACCGCTCGTTGCTGGCCCAGTCTTCTTTGACTTTCACCCACAGGTGCAGCATGACCTTGCCGCCGAACAAGCGCTCCATGTCCTGCCGCGCTTCGGTCCCGACTTTCTTCAGCGTCGCGCCTTCCTTGCCAATGACGATGGCCTTTTGGGAATCGCGCTCGACCCAAATCAGCCCGTGAATATCCATCACGCCGTTGGCTTCACTGAATTTCTCGATCTCGACGGCCACCGCATAGGGCAGCTCCTGACCCAAGTTGCGAGTCAATTTCTCGCGAATGATTTCCGACGCCAGGAAGCGCATGTTGTGATCGGTAAGCTCGTCCTCGCCGAAGACCGCCGGCCCTTCGGGCAGCAGCGACGCAATGACGGACTCCAACTGGTCGACGTTTTTGCCGGTGCGCGCCGACAAGGGCACGATATGCTCGGTTTTGACTTTGTCCTTGAGTTCGGCGATCAACGGCAGCAACGCCGATTTGTCTTCCAGCTTGTCGACTTTGTTGATGGCCACCACCACTGGAACGCCCTCGTTCGTCGCGATGTAGGACAACACAAGATCGTCTTCATCGGTCCACTTCCCCGCTTCGACCACGAGGACGATCACGTCGACGTCCATCAGCGCACTGACCGCCGCCCGATTCATCAGGCGATTTAATGCTCGCTTGCCGCGCAAGTGGTGCACGCCGGGCGTGTCGACGAAAATCGCCTGGTGGGTCGCCGTCGTTTTGATGCCACGTATCGGCAGGCGCGTGGTCTGCGGTTTGTTGGACGTAATGCTGAGCTTTTGCCCCAAAATACGGTTGAGTAGCGTCGACTTCCCCACGTTCGGGCGTCCGATGAGGGCGACGTTGCCACAGTGAAAAGGCGGAGTCATGGTCATTTTTTCCTATTACCCTCGTGCAATGCGTCAAGTGCCTGCGCGGCCGCTTCCTGCTCCGCGGCGCGGCGGCTGTTACCCGTTCCGACCGTCGGTTCGGCCATGCCATCCACCTCGCATGCCACCTTGAATGTCTGCTTGTGGGCGGCGCCGGTGGTCTCCAGCAAGGTATAGATCGGCAGCGGCCGCTTCAGCGCTTGCAGGTACTCCTGCAGTTGGGTCTTGGGATCCTTCTCCAACGCATCGGGAGAGATCCCTTGAATCTTGTCCTGCAGTAATCGCAGAATGACGTCGCGAACCGCATCCAATCCGCCGTCAAGATACACCGCGCCGAACACCGCTTCCAGCGCACCGGCCAAAATGGAATCGCGACGGAATCCGCCGCTTTTCAGCTCACCCGAGCCGAGAGCCAGCATATCGCCGAGTTCCAGCGTCTTGGCCACGGCGGCGAGGGTCTGCCCCTTGACCAGCGATGCGCGCAAGCGGCTGAGTTGACCTTCGGTGGCTTTGGGGAAACGCTCGACCAGATCGGCGGCGACAACCAAACCCAGCACGGCATCGCCGAGAAATTCGAGGCGTTCGTTGTGTTTGCTGTTGGCGCTGCGGTGAGTCAGCGCCCGTTCGACAAGGGCGGGTTTCTGAAAGCGATAGTTTATTTGCTGTTGTAATGTTTCCGTCTTGCGCTTCAATCCGTCGCCACCTCGACATGGGTGTCCGTGTAATCACCCACGATGAAAAAATTGCCTAGAAAATTCTGCCGCACTTCGTACTCGATGCGGATTATACGTTTTTTCTCTTTCGGCTTCTCTTCGATCTTGATCTGCTTTGCGGCGTCGATGAACTCAACGTTATCCACCTCAAAACGCTTGCGCAGATTATCGATGATTTCCGCCTTGGACATGGTCGCCGCGCCCTGCTGCTTCGCCAAATTCGTCAGGTGGGATTTCACTTTGAAATGATTGAACACCATCGGATAAAGGGCCAGCACGACTTTCGCGAAAAAGGCAATGAGGCCGAGCGTGAGAATCCAACCCCAGATGGTCAATCCGCGCTGATATTTCGGTGATGTGTAGGCTCGAATCATGGGTCACCTTTTTACGTGGTCGGGGCAACGCCCAAAAAAGTCTCCTAAGTTATCGGATTCATTGTCCAATTACTCAATCGAGTCGCCGATTCGGTCCCACCGCACCCGTTTGTCTTCCATATCCAGGTTCATCCAGATCATAAACGCCCGGCCAACAAGGTTTTCGTCCGGGACAAAGCCCCAAAACCGGCTGTCGTTGCTGTTGTCCCGATTATCGCCCATGACGAAGTAGTGACCGGCCGGAACCCGCACCTCGTAATTCCCATCGTGCTTTTCGGGCGTTATTAGAATTTCATGCCTCACGTCGCCGAGGGTTTCCGTGCGCAGGCTGGCGCCGGTCGCAGCAAATGCCGTGCCCTCACCGACATAGGTTCCCTGCACTTCCTGCTGCACGGGCTCCCCGTTGATGTACACGGCTTTGTCCCGATAGGTCACGATATCGCCCGGCAAGCCCACGATGCGCTTGATGTAGTCGACGCGGGGATCGCGCGGAAAGCGAAACACCACGACGTCGCCGCGCTCGGGCTCACCCAGGCCGATGACCTTCTTGTTGATCACCGGCAACCGAATGCCATAGGAGAACTTGTTCACCAAAATGAAATCGCCGTCCAGCAAGGTCGGCATCATGGAACCTGAAGGAATGCGAAACGGTTCGACCAAGAACGAGCGCAACAGCAGCACGATCAGAATAACGGGGAAAAACGCCTTGGCGTATTCCACGACCAGCGGTTCCTTGTGCTCATCGCCCTCCGCCGCCACTCGCTTGGGCGCCCACAGCCATGCGTCGAGGGCCCAGATCCCGCCAGTCACCAGCGTGGCGATAAACATAATCGTCGCGAAATCGAAACTCATTTCTTCTTTCCTGTATCCAATACGGCGAGGAACGCCTCTTGCGGAATCTCCACGGCACCGACCTGCTTCATGCGTTTCTTGCCGGCCTTTTGTTTCTCCAACAGCTTGCGCTTGCGCGAGGCGTCGCCGCCGTAGCACTTGGCCAGCACGTTCTTGCGCAGGGCCTTGACGGTGGAACGGGCGATGATGTGCGAGCCGATGGCCGCCTGTATCGCCACTTCGAACATTTGGCGCGGAATGAGATCTTTCATCCGCTCCACCAAATCGCGACCGCGGTGATACGACGTTTCGCGATGCACAATAACGGACAGCGCGTCGACACGCTCGCCGTTGATCAGCACGTCGAGCTTCACCAAGTCGGCCGGCTGAAACCGCGAGAACTGGTAGTCCAGCGAGGCGAACCCGCGGCTCACCGACTTCAGGCGATCGAAGAAATCCATCACCACTTCGCTCATCGGCAACTCGTATTCCAGCGTCACCTGGCTGCCGTGAAACTTCATCGCTTTCTGAGCGCCGCGCTTCTCGACGCACAAACCGATGACGTTGCCCAGATAGGCCTGGGGCACGATGATGTGCGCCGTGATTATCGGTTCGCGCATTTCGTCGATCTTGCTCGGGTCAGGCAGCTTGGCCGGGTTGTCGACGTAAATGATCTCGCCGCCGCGCTGCACGATTTCGTATACGACCGTCGGCGCGGTGGTGATCAGGTCCAGATCGTACTCGCGCTCTAAACGCTCCTGGACGATCTCCATGTGCAACATGCCGAGAAAACCGCAGCGGAATCCAAAACCCAGTGCCTGCGAGGTTTCCGGTTCGAAAAACAGCGCGGCATCGTTCAAACGCAGCTTGGCCAAAGCCTCGCGCAAATTCTCGTAGTCTTCGGAATTGGTGGGAAACAATCCGGCATAGACTTGCGGCTTGATGGTCTTGAAGCCGGGCAGCGGCGCCGACGCTGGATTGTCCGCGCCGGTGATCGTATCGCCGACGGGCGCGCCGTCGATTTCCTTGATCCCTGCCACGACGAATCCGACTTCGCCGCACTCCAGCACCGGTTGATCCTTGGCCTTGGGCGTGAACACGCCTACCTTATCCACTTGAAACACGCGCCCGGTCGACATGATCTTGATCTTGCCCTTGGCGGCCAGCGAGCCGTGCTTGACGCGCACCAGCGACACGACGCCCAGATAATTGTCGAACCAGGAGTCGATGATCAGCGCCTGCAAGGGACCATTCGGATCGCCCTCGGGCGCGGGAATTCGCTTGACCAACTCATCGAGCAGCTCTTTGACACCCACCCCGGTTTTCGCGCTCACGCGCAGGGCGTCCTTGGCTTCGATGCCGATGATATCTTCGATTTCGGCGATCACCCGTTCCGGCTCGGCCGACGGCAGATCGATCTTATTGAGCACGGGCATCACTTCCAGACCCTGCTCGATGGCCGTGTAACAATTTGCGACGCTCTGCGCTTCCACGCCTTGGGAGGCATCCACCACCAGCAACGCCCCTTCACAGGCCGCCAGCGAACGGGACACTTCATAGGTGAAGTCAACGTGGCCCGGCGTGTCGATAAAGTTGAGCTGGTACACTTGGCCGTCCGAGGCTTGGTAGTCGAGTGTGACGCTCTGGGCCTTGATGGTGATGCCGCGTTCCCGCTCAAGGTCCATGGAGTCCAACACCTGGGCTTCCATTTCGCGCTCACTGAGGCCGCCACAGGTCTGGATGAATCGATCCGCCAATGTGGACTTGCCGTGGTCGATGTGGGCGATGATCGAGAAATTTCGTATTTGCTTCATTGTTTATTTTGGCCGTCGCGACGAACGCGCAATTCTAGCGGATTTTTCGCCCAGCGCGAAATTGCACTTTTCGGCACGAACCTATTGATGTGCCAACAAAAAAGAACCCCCGCGCAGCGGGGGTTCGACGTCGAACGAATAGGCTTGCCTACTTTTCAATCTTCATCGCGATAAACGTCGGGCCGGAACCGCGGTGAATCAGCACGGCGATGTTCTTGCCGGTCGGCAACTTCTTCACAATTTCCTCGAACTGTTTGGCGTCCTTGACGTCTTTGTTGTCGATCTTGAGGATGACATCCCCGCGGCGCACCCCGGCCGACATGGCCGGTCCGGACTCCACCGACATCACTTCGACGCCGTTTTTCGCGATATCTAGTTCCTTGCGCCTCTCGGCGGTCAGCTCACTCACGGTAACGCCGATGCGGTTGACCTTTTGCTCCTCAGGTTCGCCAGCTTCGGCAACCGTAATCTCATCGTCCGGCGGCAGCTCGGCGATGGTCGTCGTGAGCGTTTTCTTTTTGCCGTCGCGCAGCACCACGACCGGAACCTTTGCGCCGACTTCGGTAACACCCACCATCGGCGGCAAGGTCGACGAATTGACGACTTCGCGGCCGTTAAACTCGATGATCACGTCACCCACCGCATAGCCGGCTTTCTCGGCCGGGCTGCCCGCGATAACCCGCGACACCAGAGCGCCCTGGGGTTTGTCCATGCCGAACGATTCGGCCAAATCCCGCGTCACATCCTGAATGAACACGCCGAGCCAGCCGCGCGCAACCTTGCCTTTGGTCTGCAACTGGTCTTTGACATCCATAGCAAGATTAATCGGGATCGTGAATGACAATCCCATGAATCCGCCCGTGCGGCTGAAGATCTGCGCATTAATGCCCACCACTTCGCCATCCATATTGATGAGCGGGCCGCCGGAGTTGCCGGGGTTGATCGCCACATCGGTCTGAATGAAAGGCACGTAATTTTCACTCGGCAGGCTTCGTCCCAGTGCGCTAACAATGCCCGCCGTCACCGTGTGCTCGAAGTCGAACGGCGACCCGATGGCAATCACCCACTCGCCGACGCGCACTTTGCCGGAATCGCCGATTGTGGCCACCGGCAGATCGTCCGCTTCGATTTTCAACAACGCTACATCGCTGCGCTGATCGCCGCCGATCACCTTGGCCTCGAGTTCGCGTCGATCGCTCAAGCGCACAATGATCTGATCGGCATCCTTGATCACATGGAAGTTGGTCAGGATGTAGCCGTCCTTGGAGATGATGAATCCGGACCCCAGCGACTTGGCATCGAACTCCTCGCCGCCGCCCTCCTCGTCGCCGAAAAAGCGGCGAAAAAAATCATCGAAGGGCGTGCCTTCGGGAATCTGCGGCCGTTGCCCATGGGGAAACCCGGGCACCTGGCGTTTCACTTTTTGCGTGGTGCTGATGTTGACCACCATGGGTTTGGCCGCTTCCACAACGTCGACGAAGTCAGGCAGCGAACGAGCATGCGCCTGCTGCGCGCCGAACACCGCCAATGCCAATAACACCCAAAATGCTTGCCACGACTTACCACTCAACTGCTTCATGCTCCACATCCTCATATGCGCGTGATTGTTATGCGTCGCCTCGCGTTTTGACCGGTGCGGTTACCGACCGTTCAACACGACGACCTCGATCCCACCCCGCACGCTGGCGGAATACTCCAACCGCAGCATCTCGGGCTCGAAAAAGCCAGGCCCCAAGCGTCTCGAATAGGCCTTTACAACGTTAATTCCCAGAATCAAACCCGCCGCGGCAAACGTCACGGCGACGAAATCGGAATTAAGTCCATCGACGGCATGGCCAAGTTCCGCGCCCGCCACAGCCCCCAGGATCATAGCCAGCAGTGGCACGCCATAGACCAGTTGCGCCCCGCGGCTCATGGCGTTCTGGTTCAGTCCCAACACGACTCGGTCTCCCACTTTGGCGTCCAGCGAATTGCGGACTCGAACCTTCGAGCGTCGCGCACCGAGAACGCGGCTCAGAACGCCGGAACCGCATGCCGCGTTGACCTCGCAACTCTGACAGGTGCTGCGCCGTTGGGTTTCGACCCAGGCGTAACCCCCATGCAAGCGCACGACGGTTCCTGTTTCTTCCACGAAATCTTTGACCATAAAACGACCTGTAGCGCCCCGCCACCTGGGAGGCGCATTGCTCTCACAAAAAATTCCAAAGAACTACTGCGCTGCGCGGAAGGTCACCGACTGCCCCATCATGCGTACAGTCGCTTCCGGCACGTCCCCCACCACCGTAACCTGATGGCCATTTACCACTGTGCCAAATGCATTGACCGCACCCATGCGAGATACGCCTTTGAACGGCGTTTCATTGTCGGCGAATTTCTCGATGAAAATGGAAACCGAAGCCAGCCCGTCACTGAAGAGCAAATGTTCGCCCTCGGGCGTGCGCGCTTGATGATCTAGCGCATAAACATGCTCCGTCAGCGCGAACCCCTCAGGCAACTGAGTGACGTCCCACGGACTGGCGCCGTCAGTGACCAACTGGCGTTCCGGGGTCATGTGTTGATCGACCTGAGCCGCGTCGGTCGGTGCCACACCCCACTCGGCCGCATCGACTTTCGCGAGCGCGTCCTGGGTTCCGAGCATCTGAATATCGGTAAACAATATCTGCTCGATAATGCGACCTGTTTCATCCACCATGTCGGAGCGCAACGCTAAAAACGTTTCGTCATCCAACCACAGCTTGAAGCCGTAACGGTACTTATCCTTGGGTTTAATCTCGACCACTTGGGTTGGTCGTCCGGCAATGCGATCGGCGCCGACATTTTTGAGTTGATAGTTTCGCTCCAGCGATTCATCGGTGACGCTCGGGGTGCCGCCGATCGAAAGCGCGCCACCGCCCGGACCAAGGAATCGGGTCGTCTTTTTCGGAAAAACGGACGTGATCACTTCGCCGTCATGAACGATATGCTGGGTCGGCCCGCTCAATGAGACAAGCCGTTCTCGCTCGCCCGCGTCTGTGGCGGCGTGAACGATCTTCATCGTAACCACGTCAGCGACACAGCGATAAACGAACGTGCCTTCATAGCTGTTGGACTGATTGGAACGCGCAACTCGGTTCAACCAGTCGCGCAACACCGTATCCTGCTGCCCCGACCCCAGCGCAACGACCGGAATCAATAGCAACACCCAGGCCCAATCTTTTTCCCTAAAAATCACTCAACGACATCCTGACGGTTAGAGTTACGCCGATCAAACTCACTATATTGCCGCTTATCGCTCGGTCTGCACACCACCCGTGAACGTCACCAACCGTACGTTCGGAGGAACACCATGGCGCGACGCGCTTGCGGAAGAAAACTCGTGGTTCAACACCCACTCTTGCAACTTGGGGGAGACCTGGGCTTGCGCAACCGACTGCGCATCCGCTTCCGCGGTCGAGACCAACTGGACGCTGGCCGGTGTGGCCACCATGGGCAACACTGACGCGTTAACCGTTCCCGCGGGCGCACTTGCCACACTCAGTTCGGACCCCGGCACCTGCTCAACCTGCTTGGAGACCAGCCCCACGGTCAAAAACCCAACCACCGCCACCGATGCAGCGACGGCATAACCAATGGGATGACGATGGGTCTTGGTCCCGGTCGGCGCTTTCTCGGCGATCGGCTCAGGGGAAAGTATGGTCGGTTCATTCTTGAGGGACTGGGAAACGCGGGAAGCAACACTGGAGGTGGATCGGCCGGGAAGGGTATTTCGCATCACATCGCCGATCAGATGATAGCGTTGCCAACATTGGCGCAGTTCGCCATCACCCATAATTTTATCGACGACCGGTTTCGACACCACCGCATCCAGCTCACCATCCATGAACGCTGACAGTTGTTCTAGCCTCTTCTCAGTCATAGGTCACATCCCGTTAACGTTTTGCTAGTTTGCAGATTGCCCAAATTGTACGCAATGATTGCGCAACAAAAAATCGCCGCACTGTCGTTTGACGGCTAAGCACCGCCGCCTCCGAACTGCTCCATTCCGCTCAGCTGACTCAATCGAGTATTGATCGCCTCGCGCGCCCGGAATATCCGCGATCGAACGGTGCCAACCGGACAGGCCATGGCTTCGGCGATCTCTTCGTAGCTCATGCCCTCGATTTCCCGCAGGGTGATGGCCGTGCGAAGATCATCCGGCAACGCGTCCAACGCTTCTAATACGGTTCGTTCGACCTCATCCTTGAGCAAATGCTCCTCGGGAGATGCATAATCGCGCAAATCCGCGCCGCTGTCATAGTGTTCCGCATCGGACAATTCGATGTCGGCGCTCGGAGGACGGCGCCCTTGGGAAACCAGATAGTTCTTAGCAGTGTTGATGGAGATACGATAGAGCCAGGTGTAGAAGGCGCTGTCGCCACGAAAATTCGGCAGTGCGCGATAAGCCTTCAGAAAGGCTTCCTGCGCGACATCCTGCGCTTCAGAAGAATCGTGTACGTAGCGAGATACCAATTTGATAACCTTGCGTTCGTATTTCAACACCAGGGCATCGAAGGCGCGTTTGTCTCCGCGCTTGACACGCTCGACCAGCTGTAGATCAGCCGCTTGCTCGCTCATTGGGAACGGCCCCCTCGTGCGCGAGCGAAGCCGGCAAACAAGTGTTGCTGGGATAGACCGTCCATGGTTGGATTAGTTCGCATTTCGTCTGAAAAAAGCTACTATTCTGTGATCAAATTTTCCTGGGTGAGCGGTCTTAGTCGGAACGCGCTCAATTGGACCAAGTCTAAAACCGCATCGCGGCGTCCATTATACTCGAAACGTGTCAGCCCAATACCAATATGATGTGCTGGTCATCGGTGGCGGCGCCGCCGGATTGACGCTGGCGTTGCACTTGGCAACCAGCAAGCGTATCGCCTTGATCACAAAAGGACCGCTGGGTGAAGGCGCGACGCGTTACGCTCAAGGCGGCGTCTCGGCCGTGCTGGACAAAAGCGATTCGGAAGAGTCCCACATTGCCGACACGCTGTCGTCCGGGGCTGGTTTGTGTAATCCGGACACAGTGCGATTCGTGGTCGAGAATGGCCGCAATGCGGTGCAATGGCTGATCGATTGCGGTGTGCCGTTTACCCAGGAGACTCGACCGGACGGACGCCTCGACTACCACCTCACTCGCGAGGGAGGACACAGTCATCGTCGGGTTATTCACGCCGCCGATGCCACGGGTTCGGCCATTGAAAGCACACTCGAGGACCGCATTCACGAGCATCCCAATATCGATGTGTTCGAACACCATATCGCGGTCGATCTGATCACCGGGGCAAAGCTCGGCATGCAGCCCAACCGCTGCTTGGGCGCCTATGTATTCAATAAGCAGACAGCCGTCGTCGATACCTTCCGCGCGGCGGCGGTTGTGCTGGCGACCGGCGGCGCCGGGAAAACCTATCTCTACACCAGCAACCCCGACGTGGCCACCGGCGATGGCATCGCCATGGCGTGGCGGGCCGGCTGCCGCGTCGCCAACATGGAATTCGTGCAGTTCCATCCCACCTGCCTCTACCACCCGGAAGCCAAGTCCTTCTTGATTACCGAGGCGGTACGCGGCGAAGGCGGCAAGTTACTCTTGCCCGATGGCAGTCGATTCATGTCCAAGTACGATCCGCGCGCCGAGCTTGCGCCCCGGGACATCGTGGCCCGCGCCATCGACTTCGAAATGAAGCGCCTGGGCATCGCTTGTGTCTATCTCGACATCAGCCACAAGCCGGCGGCGTTCATCACCCAGCACTTTCCAACCGTATACCAGCGCTGTCTCGAGTTCGGCTTCGACATGACTCAGCAGCCCATTCCCGTCGTGCCGGCGGCCCATTACACCTGCGGCGGCATCATGACGGACTTGCGCGGCCGCACCGATCTGCCCGGGCTGTGGGCCATCGGCGAAACGGCGTGCACCGGCTTTCACGGCGCCAACCGCATGGCGAGCAACTCGTTGCTGGAGTGTCTTGTATTCGGCATGGCGGCGGCGCGGGACATGAGCGCCTACCTCGAGCAAACGGCTCCGCCGCCGACGTTGCCGCTGTGGGACGAAAGCCGCGTCAGCGAACCCAGCGAGGAAATCGTCGTTCACCACAACTGGGACGAACTGCGCCGGGTAATGTGGGACTATGTGGGCATCGTGCGCACGACCAAGCGCTTGCTGAAAGCTCAACGTCGTGTCGACCTGCTGCTCAAGGAAGCCGAAGAGTATTACGCGACGTACACGATTTCCAACGACCTCATCGAACTGCGCAATCTCACGTTGGTCGCCGACCTCATTGTACGTTCGGCGTTATCGCGCAAGGAAAGTCGCGGCCTGCATTTCACGCGGGACTTTCCCGAGCCGGATAACTCCGCAGCGCCAAGCAACACAATTGTTGTTCCGCCCAACCATCACGAAGCGGCCAGTGACGAAATCCAAATCGGCGAGCCGCGGTTGAGGGTGGTTTAACCTGCGTGCCTCAGACGCACGCGCAAACGCCTTAGCGTCTCCAGATCGCAGTTGTCGTCCGTGAGAACATGACTAAAACGCCGGCCCGTATCGGCGCGGCGAAGTTGCAGGATGACGACGAATGTTTGAATAAACGTATCGGGCAGCAGCGTGGCATCCGCCTCGTGGCCGTCCGCGCAGTGCAGCCGCCAAATGTCAGCCGCATCCCAGACGATTCGCGCAACGCGATCGGGGCGAGCATCGCGCGCGACTCGCCGCCACTCGTACGCGCCATAAGCGGCAACGGCGCCGAGCAACGCGACTTGCAGGTACCACGGCACGGGCAAGAATAGAATCAACAGCAGCGTCGCCACGAGCGCGGCCAGCATCAACCGGCGCACTTTGCGTGAAGGCTCAACCTCAAGAATGAGCGGAGCGGCGTATTTCTGCCACGACATCGGCAATCACGGGATCGACCGGCTCCATACGGCCCAATAGATACTCCAGCAGCATTTGATCCGGATACTCCAGCAGCTCGACGAAACCGGCACGTCGGCGCTCGTCCAGCCGGGCATAGCCGCCGTCGAGAAACCCTTGCAGCAGCAAATCGAGTTCGAGCATGCCCCGCCGGCAACGCCAATGCAAACGCCGCTGCGCTTCGCCCGCGGCCAAGTTCGCCGACGAGTTCGCTGGCTCCAGGCCGCTCATGTCATTTGCTCAAGCATCATTTTCTTGATGTTGCCGATGGCCTTGGTGGGGCTAAGACCTTTCGGGCAAACATCGGCGCAATTCATAATGGTGTGACAGCGGAACAGTCGATAGGGACCTTCCAGACCCTCGAGCCGCTCGGCCGTGGCTTGATCGCGACTGTCGACGAGAAAACGCCAAGCCTGCAACAACGCCGCCGGACCGCGGAAATAATCCGGGTTCCACCAGAACGACGGACATGCCGTGGAACAGCAGGCGCACAGGATGCATTCATACAATCCATCCAGCTTGTCCCGATCCTGAGGCGATTGCAGATACTCGGTTTCCGGCTCGGGATCGTGCACGATCAGATACGGCTTGACCGAACGATACTGATGATAGAACTGCTCCATGTCCACCACCAGATCGCGAATGACGGGCAAGCCGGGCAGCGGTCGAATTTCGATGGGTTCCTTGAGCGCCGACAGCGGTGTGACGCAGGCCAGTCCGTTGCGGCCGTTGATGTTCATGCCGTCGGAGCCGCACACGCCCTCGCCGCAGGAGCGGCGAAACGACAGGGATTCGTCTTGCGCCTTGATCCGAATCAACGCATCGAGCAAACGCATCTCGGGATGGGCGTCCTTTAGGTCGTACTCCTGCATGTACGGCGCTTTGTCGGTCTCAGGATTGTAGCGATAGATTCGAAATAGCATGGCTGCGGTCCCTCGCCTTAGTACACTCTCTTTTTCGGCGGAAACGACTCAACCGTTAGCGGCTTGGTTCGCACCGGCTTGTAGTCCAGGCGGCGACCTTCCCGGAAAAACAGCGTGTGCTTCATCCAATGCTCGTCGTCCCGGTCGGGATAATCGATACGGGAATGGGCGCCGCGACTCTCCTGGCGCGCCAGGGCGGAACACACCGTCGCCACGCTCACCTCGATCAGATTTTCCAGTTCTAGCGCTTCGATGCGGGCGGTGTTGAACACTTTGCTGTGATCGCGCAGTCGCACGTCGGGCAGGCGGTTTTGAATCTCGATGATCTTCGCCACCCCTTCCTTGAGCAATTCCTCCGTTCGGAACACGCCGCAATACTTCTCCATGGTTGTCTGCATGTCGCGGCGCAAACCATCCACCGTGTCGCCGTCACCCTTCTGCTCCCAGCGGGTTAAGCGCGCCATGGCCTGATCGACGCCGGCTTGATGCATGGGGCGGTGATAGCGATTCTCCTTCAAGAACTCAATGATGTGGTTCCCCGCCGCGCGACCGAACACAACGATATCCAATAGTGAATTGCCGCCCAGCCGATTGGCACCGTGAACGGACACGCAAGCGCATTCCCCCACCGCGTACAGCCCGGGAATGGGTTCTTCCGGACTCTGAGCCAACGGGACCACAACCTGACCGTAGCGATTGGTGGGAATGCCGCCCATGGTGTAATGCACCGTCGGATACACCGGCACCGGCGATTCGATGGGATCGATGCCCAGAAAGGTCATGATAGTGTCGCGAATGCCGGGCAGGCGCTTCTTGATCACATCCGATCCCAAGTGATCGAGCTTGAGAAAAACGTAGTCCGCGTTCGGTCCGCAACCGCGGCCATCGCGCACTTCTTCATAAATGGCTCGGGAAACGACGTCGCGGCTGGCCAGATCCTTGGCGTTGGGCGCATAGCGCTCCATGAAACGCTCGCCATCCTTATTAACCAAATAGCCGCCTTCCCCACGAGCACCTTCGGTGATCAACATACCCTTGCCGGCGATGCCGGTCGGATGAAACTGGAAGAATTCCATGTCTTCAAGCGGTATGCCCGCCCGCAGGGCCATGCCCATGCCGTCGCCCGTGTTGATGCGCGCGTTGGTGTTGGTGCGGTAAATCTGCCCCACGCCGCCGGTGGCCAGCAGGGTGGTCTTGGCTTCGATCAACAGCGGTTCGCCCGTTTCGATCTCCAACACCAAGGCGCCGAGCACGTAGCCGTCGTCGTCCTTAACCAAATCAATGGCAAAGAATTCATCGAAGAAATGAGTCTTGGCGCGAATATTCTGCTGATACAAACTGTGCAGCAGCGCGTGGCCGGTGCGATCCGCCGCGGCGCAGGTGCGCGCCGCCTGTTCGCCACCGAAGTTTTGGCTTTGGCCGCCGAAAGGTCGCTGGTAAATCTTGCCGTTGTCGAGCCGCGAGAACGGCACGCCGATGTGTTCGAGTTCCACCACGATATGCCCGGCGGCGCGGCACATATATTCAATGGCATCTTGATCCCCGAGGAAGTCGCTGCCCTTGACGGTGTCGTACATGTGCCAATGCCAGTTGTCCGGCAATACATTGGCCAGCGCGGCATTGATCCCGCCTTGCGCGGCCACGGTGTGGGACCGGGTCGGGAACACCTTGGACACCACCGCCACGTTGGCTTCCGCTCGTGCCAACTGCAGCGCCGCGCGCAATCCGCCGCCGCCCGCGCCGATCACCAGGGCATCGAATTTGCGTTTGGCGAGCCCCTTACGAATTGAACTCATAGTGCAACCACCAGCAGTGTGCGCAACATCCAAAGGGCCATGACCAACAGCGCCAAGGCAACCAAAACCAACGCCGAGAAACGCAGCGCCACGTTATGCACGTAGTCAATGAGCACGTCGCGAATGCCCACCCAACCGTGAAAGATCACGGCGAGAAAAAAGATCGCCGTGAATACCGCCGTCATGGCGTTGCCCATCATGTTGCGCCACGCCGCGTAGCCGACCGGATTGTTGGCCGCCAGCAAGATCAAGAAGATCACTAGGAACGCCAGAATGTAAACGGCGGTCAACCGCTGCAGCAGCCACGCGCGAAAGCCTTGCGCGCGCCAGTTCATAGCAGCACCAGTCCGGCCAAAATGGCGGCAATGGCCGCGGACCACGTCACCGCCCGCGCACTACGCCGCGCGGCTTCGATCTCGATGCCGATATCGAAATCAATCAATAGATAACGCACGCCGGCCGCCGCATGATGCAGCAACGACCACAACAACACGAAAGCCGCCAGCTTGACCAACGGGCGATCAAAAAACGCGCTGACTTCGGCAAAACCGGCCGGCGAGGTCAGCGAACGATCGAGCAGATAAACGGACCATGGCAAGGCCAGAAACATCAGCACGCCGCTGATCCGGTGCAGGATGGAGACGATGGCGGTGACCGGCATTTTGATTTGCCGCAGATCGAGGAAGACTGGACGTCCCTGTCGCCATGCCATATGTGAGTAAGTGTAACGATTTTGCCTGGTTAGTCCAGTCGCGCAACGCATCGTTGTCGCGCCCGATAGTGCCGGAACGAAATATTGCGGAATTTGCCCCGGCGCGCTCTGGTAAAATCCCCCGGCGACGACTTTCCCGTTTATGGCGATATGGAGTTCAACAATGCGTGATGATTGGCGCGTCTTTCTCACCGATGCAGGTGCCGTAATCGAAGACGGCAACGTAGTCAGTTTCGGCAATCCGACGCGAGAACGCCGCGTGGTCAATGCCGGGGGGATTTTGGCCGACCTGTCCCACGAAGGTTTAATTGCAGTTCACGGCGCGGATGCGCAAAAACACTTGATGGGCCAGTTCACCAACGATGTGTTGAAGGTCACGCCCGAACTCAGCCAAGTGAACGGATACTGCACGCCTCAAGGCCGTCTTCTCGCTATTCTGCGCCTGTTCAAGCGCGGCGAGACTTATTATCTGTCGTTGCCGCGGGATCGTGTCGAGCCGATCATCAAGCGCTTGCGAATGTATGCCCTGAACGCCAAAGTGACACTCGAAGACGCCAGCGAAACCTTGGTCAGAGTCGGCGTCGGCGGACCCAAGATTGCGAGCGATCTCGCGCGCGTAAGCAGCGTTCCCGAAGCAGACAACCAGGTCACCCAAACGCAGAATGTCACGGTCGTTCGCCTGCCCGGCATGACGCCGCGCTTTGAAATCGTCGGGGACGCCGCTGACGTCAAGAAGATCTGGAGCAGTTTGAGCGTGAATTCGACGCCCGTCGGTGCGGATGCCTGGATGCTCACTGATATCCTGGCCGGCTTGCCCACCGTCACCGGCGCAACGGTGGAAGAATTCATCCCGCAAATGCTGAACCTACAATCCGTCGGTGGCATTAGCTTCAACAAAGGCTGCTATCCGGGCCAGGAGATTGTCGCCCGCACCAAGTACCTGGGCAAACTCAAACGCCGCATGTACCTCGCCCATAGCGACACGTCGTTACGGCCAACGCCGGGCGATGACGTTTTCCTCGCCGCCGGGACGGCCACCGACGCCCAAGAGCCTCAGAAAGTTGGCAAAATCGTTTGCGCGGCCCCTGCACAGGACAAGGGGTTTTCCATGCTCGCGGTCCTGGAAATCGCCCGCGCCGACGAACCCCTGGCCCTCGCCGCCCCCATCGGTCCCCCGTTAAAACTCATGGCTTTGCCCTACGCCGTCGATAGTTAGGCTAACGCTCACGCGAAGGTGTTTTAGCCCCGTAATGGTCACTGAAGCCCAGTTCATCGACTCGCTCATCGATGACATTGCCAAGAACAGACTCGAGTTCCCCACGCTGCCGGAAGTGGCGTTGCGGGTGCGCAAACTGATTGAAGACCCTGACGTCACCATGACCCAGGTGGGCAAGGTGTTGAGCACCGACGCCGCCCTGTCTTCGCGCTTGATGCAAGTGGCCAATAGCGCCATGTTCACAGGCATGGCGCCCGTGGACAATATTCGGGCGGCGGTCAATCGCCTTGGTTTGGCTTTAGTGCGCAACATGGTGACTTGCGTGGTCATGCGCACCATCTATCAGCCTAAGATGAGCCCGGTCATGAAAACCTGGCTGCAGGACGTCTGGAAGCACAGCACTCGCGTCGCGGCGTTCAGTCACGCGCTGGCCAAACTGTTTCCCCATTTGCGTTCCGACGAAGCAATGCTGGCCGGCTTGATTCACGACATCGGGACACTGCCGATTCTGACCCGCGCGGCGAAACATCCCGAATTGGTACAAGACAAGGAAAAGCTGCAGCGCGTCATCGACCGGCTGCATGGCGAGATCGGCAAGCTCATCATGGAAGCCTGGCATTTTCCGACCAATCTGGCGGTGGTCGCCGCGGAACACGAGGACTTGAATCGGTTCGCGTCCGATATCGACTACGTCGACGTCGTAATGGTTGCCAATCTGCACAGCCACCTCGGAACCGAACATCGGCTGGGTAAAATGGATTGGACCGACTTGCCGATCTTCGACAAGCTGCAACTGACGCCTCAGCAAAGCGTTAAAGCCCTCAAAGACGCTCAACACGAGATCAAAGCGGTGTACGCGCTGCTTGGCGGGGCGAGTTAACCTGGCTGGCTGAGTCGTCGCCGATTCAGATCGCGGAATGATCCGCTCCCACAAGCGAACGCCATTTGTGGGAGCGGTTTCCGATGCACATGAATGTGCGAAAGTCGCGCGAGGGCAGGATGCCCGTAGCGACTACCGCGATTTTGTGGGAGCGGTTTCCTACCGCGATTCTTCGGCTGCACCCTCGTCAGCGCCCGACTCAATCGCGGAATGATCCGCTCCCACAACGATTAACCCATCCTTGGTCGACGCCGTCGGCCGCATCCCGCTCCCATCCACGCCGCCGCGCCAATGAGGACGAGAAACGCGGCATCCACCGCACCGCCGCCCGCTGAGGATTTCTCGGGCGTGGACGTCGTCGACGTGGTTCCGCCGGCTCGACTGCCGCCGCGGTTGTTGCCGCCCGACGAGGGCCGCGGCGCGGGGTTGCCGCCGACCTCGGCTGGGGCCGCGTCATCATCTTCTTCCTCTTCGACCTCCGCCAGCGAAATCAGGAAAGCGCCCATTGCCGCCACCTGCTCCTCCGGCAGTGTCAAGACAAAACCCATTTCGACGGGATACTCTTCGCCCGCCTCGAGAATGTCCTCCGCCGATTCACCCACCACATCTCCATCCGGCCCGCCGACGCCGTTGGGGCCGTGGCATGACTCGCACATCGCGGTATAGAGCGTCGCGCCCTCGCCAACATCAGCCGTCGGATTGAGAAAATCGGCAATTGCAATGATGTCCGCCTCCGGCATGGCCGACACAAAACCCATTTCCACGGGGTACGCGACCCCGGCATCAAGAATCGCCGTCGCAGACGCGCCGACCACGTCGCCATCGGGTCCGCCGACGCCGTTGGGACCGTGGCACGACTCACACAACGCAACGTATAACGCTTCACCGCCGCCGGGCGCGGGATCGGAAACGGCGGGCGTAACGGTCGCCGTCGTCACTCCTTGGGCGGACATGCCGGCATCGTCGGTCACCGTCAAAGTAACGGCATAGGGTCCTGGACTCGCGAAGGTATTGGACACTTGCATGCCGGCCGCCGTATTACCATCGCCGAAGTCCCAGCTGTAAGACATGATGGTTCCGTCCGGATCGGATGAAGCGGATCCGTCGAAGCTGACCGGCGCCCCCACCGTCCCAGAGTACGGCCCGCCCGCGTTCGCCGTCGGGGGAACAGGCTGTCCGGTCGGTATGATTGTTATGTTGGCGCCGATCATGCCCGTCGCGCCCGCGTCATCCGTCACCGTGAGTTGCACCGTGTAGGTGCCGGCGGCGAAGGCATTCGAAACCGTCATTCCCGCGCCGGTGGTGCCGTCGCCGAAATCCCACTCATAGGTCGCAATGCTTCCATCGGCATCCGTCGAACCGCTGCCGTCGAACGTCACGTTCACGCCCTCGGCGGCCGTGGCCGGCGCCGTAATGTTGGCCATAGGCGGCTGGTTGGCCGCGCCAGTGACGTTGATTGTGACCATGGCCAGCCCCGTACCATCGCTAGATACGCCCGGTGCAGTCGCGCCGTCATCCGATGACAATCCGGCGCCGTAAATGTGATATGTCCCGTTCACAGCTGGCGCGGTCCAATCGAAAGCAAACGTCGCAACCCCGCCGGTCATGGTCATGGGCGCGGCATGAACAATTTCGCCATTCAGGTCCTTTACATCGGTGTTTCCCGCCGGCACAGCCAACATCCCATCGGACGCGGCAACGTCGATGCCCGCGGTCATGCCGGGCCCGCCCTCCACCGAAATTGTATAATTGTTCATCGACCCGGCAATAACATCGATCGGTCCGGTGATGGTCACCATGGGCACTGCAATGGGCGGCGTTTCAATCACGTGACAGGCCGCCTGTGTACAATCGGGTCCATCGCCCGGGGCGCCGGAATAGCCGTCAACTCCACCCGAAAACCCGTAGGCGTTTCCGGCGGTGATCGTCAAACCGATCCAGGCCACGCCGGGAACCATTGTGCGAATGAATTTCGTCGTTGACTGAGACATCCTGTCTTCCCCCTCTGGGATGGTTACGCCGCCGCCGTGGTGAGCGAGAAAAAGATCAGCGCACGTCAAGCGCTGTTATCGTGCGGGGCGGTAACTGTTTTGATATTTGGCGGGCGAAGCATCGTGGTCGCTTCTTAGAGCAGCGCCAAATTTGGGAGGAAAGCATAAGGCAAAAAACCAAGCGGGTCGCTTAGGATATCGCCCTAGGCATTTACCCAAAGACGGAAAAAAATCAGAGCTTGATGTTGTACTTGCGATCTACAAACAGCGCGATCGTCGCCGAACGGTGACAAGAAAATTATCGGCGACGGCAAATCCTGCACGTCACTCCGGCCGCATGTGCGGGAACAACAACACGTCGCGAATCGACGGCGAATCGGTCAGCAGCATGGCAAGCCGATCGATGCCGATACCCTCGCCCGCGGTCGGCGGCATGCCATGCTCCAGCGCGCGGATGTAGTCGGCATCGAAGTGCATGGCTTCCAGATCCCCCGCTTCTTTTTCTTGTACTTGCTTGCGGAAGCGCTCGGCTTGGTCCTCCGCATCGTTGAGCTCGGAAAAGCCGTTGGCGATTTCCCGACCGCCAACAAAGAATTCAAATCGGTCGGTGACGGTAGGATCCTGGTCATTGCGCCGCGCCAAAGGGGACACTTCTGTCGGATAGGCCGTGATGAACGTGGGATCGCTCAACCGGCTTTCCACGGTTTTTTCGAAAATCTCGATCTGCAGCTTGCCCAAGCCATAGCTGTTCTTCACCGGAATGCCCAGCTGTGCGCAGACTTTCCGCGCGGACTCGACAGTGTCGATATCCGCCGCAGTAAGTGTCGAGTTGAACTGAAGAATGGACTCCTTGACGGTCAGCCGTTGAAACGGTTTGGCAAAATCATAGGTCTCGCCCTGATAGGTGACCGTGGTGGTGCCCAACACCTCCTGGGCGCAGCCACGCAGCATTTCTTCGGTCAGATCCATCAAGTCATGGTAGTCGGCGTAGGCCTGGTAAAACTCCAACATGGTGAATTCGGGATTGTGCCGGGTGGACAAACCTTCATTGCGAAAGTTGCGATTGATCTCATAGACCCGCTCGAAACCGCCGACAACCAGGCGCTTGAGATAAAGCTCCGGCGCGATGCGCAGGAACAATTCCATATCCAGAGCGTTGTGCTTGGTAGTGAACGGACGCGCCGTGGCGCCGCCGGGGATGATGTGCATCATCGGCGTTTCGACTTCGAGGAAATCCCGGGCATTCAGAAATCGGCGAATGTAGTCCACGATGGCGGTGCGCGTGCGAAACGTCTGGCGGGTGACGTCGTTCATGATCAAGTCAACATAGCGTTGACGGTAACGGGTTTCTTGATCGGACAGACCGTGGAACTTCTCGGGCAACGGGCGCAGGGATTTGGTCAACAGGCGCAAAGTGTCGACCTTCACTGACAACTCGTCCGTCTTCGTCTTGAACAACACGCCTTCGCCGCCGATGATGTCGCCCACGTCCCAGGTCTTGAAATCCTCGTAGACGCCTTCCGGCAGACTGTCGCGTTGCAGGAACAATTGAATACGACCGGACATGTCGAGCACTTGGGCGAAACTCGCCTTGCCCATGATGCGCTTGGCCATCAGCCGCCCGGCGACGCTGACCCGGCGCGGGTTTGCGTCGAAGTAGGCGTTGTCCTTGTCGCCGTATTCGGCGTGCAGTTCGCCGGCCATGCTGTTGCGGCGGAAATCGCTGGGAAACGCGATGCCGCGCTCGCGCAGGGACGCCAGCTTGGCGCGGCGTTGGGCGATCAATGCGTTTTCGTCGAGTTGGTCAGTCATCGTTCATCCTACTATTGCGCCGTGATGTGGGAGCGGTTTCTTACCGCGATTCTTCGC
Source organism: Pseudomonadota bacterium (assembly GCA_021821045.1). GTDB lineage: Bacteria > Pseudomonadota > Gammaproteobacteria > JAADHS01 > JAADHS01 > JAKACW01. The sequence continues at coordinate 24,009 of JAKACW010000030.1, read as the reverse complement.
CGAGTCCATCGCGGAATGATCCGCTCCCACAACACGGTGGCGATCATTTGTGGGAGCGGTTTCCTACCGCGATTCTTCGCCGAGTCCATCGCGGAATGATCCGCTCCCACGACACGGTGGCGATCATTTGTGGGAGCGGTTTCCTACCGCGATTCTTCGCCGAGTCCATCGCGGAATGATCCGCTCCCACGACAGGCGCCCTTGGTTAGCCACAATTACAAACCCGCCTTCAAACTGGCCTGAATGAAATCATCCAAATCCCCGTCCAGCACCGCTTGCGGGTTGCCCGTCTCCACGCCGGTGCGCAGATCTTTGATGCGCGACTGGTCGAGCACGTAGGAACGAATCTGGCTGCCCCAGCCCACATCGGCTTTGGAATCTTCCTTCGCCTGCGCTTCGGCGTTGCGCTTTTGCATTTCCATTTCGTACAGCTTGGCCTTCAACTGCTTCATCGCCGTGGCGCGGTTCTTGTGCTGGGAGCGGTCGCTCTGGCACGCCACGACGATACCGCTGGGCATGTGCGTAATGCGGATCGCCGATTCCGTTCGATTGACGTGCTGACCGCCCGCGCCGCTGGCGCGATAGGTATCGACTTTCAAATCGGCGGGGTTGATTTCGATGGCGATGTCGTCATCCACTTCCGGCGATACGAACACCGACGCGAACGACGTATGTCGGCGATTGCCGGAATCGAACGGCGACTTGCGCACCAAGCGATGCACGCCGGTTTCCGTGCGCAGCCAGCCGTAGGCATATTCACCTTCGAAGCGCACCGTGGCGCCTTTGATGCCCGCCACTTCACCGGGCGATTCGTCGATGAGTTCCGTCGTGTAGCCGTGACGCTCGCCCCAGCGCAAATACATGCGCAGAATCATGCTGGCCCAATCTTGCGCCTCGGTGCCGCCGGCGCCCGCTTGAATTTCCAGAAACGCGTTATTGGGATCCATGGGATTGGAGAACATGCGCCGAAACTCCAACGCGGCCAGATTGGCCTCCAAGCGATCCAACTCGCCCTTGATGGAATCGGCCATGGCGACGTCCTTCTCTTCCTCGGCCATGCCCAGTAATTCGAGATTGTCCTTCAACCCGCGAGCGAGGGTTTCCATGGTGTTGACGACGACTTCCAGCTGGGCGCGCTCTTTTCCCAATTCCTGGGCGCGCTCGGGCTTATTCCAAACGGCGGGGTCTTCTAGCTCGCGGTTGATTTCGATGAGACGTTCGCGTTTGACGTCATAGTCAAAGATACCCCCTCAGAACGATGGCGCGTTCCTCGAGATCTTTGAGCTGTTCGTAGAGCGGATTGATTTCCACTGTTTGGCCGTCCTGGTGTGATAGGCGGATGGGATAAGCGCGCCATTTTAGGCAGCCCCTGGCTAATTGTCTAGAATCGGCGCCTCAACTGTGGGAGCGGTTTCCTACCGCGATTCTTCGCCAATTCCATCGCGGTAGGAAACCGCTCCCACAGCAGCACACGCAAGCTCGCGCCACCCTACCTTTCCGCGTGCTCGATCACCAGCTGCGGCGAGCGCGACCCGCGGAATTCGTTGACATCCAAGCGGTAGGCCAGTCGCAGCTGGCGCGGACTCTTCGTCCATTCCTCGCCGACGGCATTGAACGCGATGGCATCGAGGGAGCCGCTGCCCTGCGCCGGGCGCAACGCCAATTTGAGGTGACGCTCACCGACGACCCGACTCTCGACGACGTCGAACAGACCGTCGAAAACCGGCTCGGGAAATCCCTGACCCCAAGGGCCGCCTTCCCGCAGCGCGCTGGCGACGTCCAGATTGATCTGCTCCGGCGCCAGCTCGCCGTCGCTGTAGATCACGCCGCGCAGGGTATCGTCATCCACCGCCGCGCGAACATGCTCGTCAAACAGCGCCGAAAACTCGTCGAAGTTGCGCTTCGCCAACGTCAGTCCGGCCGCCATGGCATGACCGCCGAATTTTTTGATCAAGCCCGGATGCTGGGTCGCCATAGCGTCGATCAAATCGCGGATGTTCAATCCCGGCACAGAGCGGGCCGAGCCTTTCAGTTCATCGTTGTCGGCGCCCGCGAATGCGATCACGGGACGGTGAAAGCGCTCTTTTACCCGGCCGGCGACCAATCCGATCACGCCTTGGTGCCAAGTCTCATCGAACAAACTCAAGCCCGCGGGCAGCGAACCGCCCAAGCGCTCCCACGTTCGGTCCAAATGGGCCATCGCCTGTTCGCGCATGGTGGCTTCGATTTCGCGGCGCTCGCGATTGAGTTCGTCGAGCGTCACCGCCAAGGTGCGGGCGCGCGCCGGATCGTCGGTCAGCAAGCACTCGATGCCAAGGGTCATGTCTTCGAGGCGGCCGGCGGCGTTGAGACGCGGCCCGACGGCGAATCCCAAGTCAGCGGCAACCATTTTACTGACCTCGCGCCCGCTCACCGCGACCAACGCTTGAACGCCGGGGCAACTCAACCCGCGTCGAATGCGCTCCAAACCTTGCGCCACCAGAATCCGATTGCACTGATCCAGCGGCACCACGTCGGCCACCGTTCCCAGCGCAACAAGGTCCAGCAACTGCGCCAGATTCGGTTCCGGTCGGCCCTGGTGAAACCAATTGATTTCGCGCAACCGCGCTCGCAGCGCCAGCATGACGTAGAAAATCACGCCGACACCGGCCAACGCTTTCGAGGGAAACTCATCGCCCGGCTGATTGGGATTCACGATGGCATCGGCGCGGGGCAGTTCGGCGCCGGGAAGATGGTGATCCGTCACCAGCACTTTGATGCCCAACGCCCGCGCGGTCTCCACGCCCTCGATGCTCGAGATGCCGTTATCGACCGTGATGAGCAAATGGGGCTTGAACTGCGCCGCGACCTCGACGATGGCGGGCGTCAAACCGTAACCGAATTGAAACCGGTTAGGCACGATGAACTGAACATGCTTCGCGCCCATCATGCGCAGCGCGCGCACCGCCGTGGCGCAACTGGTGGCGCCGTCGGCGTCGAAGTCGGCGACCACGACCATCATTCGGTCCCGGGTGACGGCCTCCATCAACAAGTCGACGGCGGCATCGATGCCGCGCAAGGCGTGAAACGGATGCAGTTGCCGGAACGAGCAGGTGATTTCTTCGGGACTGGTCACGCCGCGGGCGCTGTACACCCGAGCCAGGATGGGATCCACCGAGTTGGGAAAGCGTACGGCCGAATTCACCGGCCGGCGACGAATAACCTTTTCCATAGTCCTGACCCGCGTCCCTGCGATTGCGAAGAGTAACGGCGAGTTTACTTCAGATCACTGCGGCCGCGCCAACACATGCTTGATCGCAGCGGATCGCCACACGCGCCAGCGATCGCCCGGTTTGCAGTCAAACAGCAGTCCACCGCCGATATGAATACTGGCCCGCGCCGCGCCACCCCGGGACAGCCAATGGGCCAACGGCGTCAGCCAATCGTCAACGATACTCGCAAATTGCGCCGGGGGAGCTTGCTCAGCCAGCGGCTCGGCCGCCGCCTCCAGCATCGGCAACACCAGCAAGCGCCGATTTCCGGCTGCCCCAGCCTGCCAATCGTCGAAATTTCGCGGCATCGGGCGAGTGCTCGCCGCCATCAATCGCCCCAAGCCGAGGGCCAAAGGATCGTCGGCGGCGACATCGTCCCAAATCGACGACGGCCCCTGCGGCAGCACGCCGACGCCCCAAAACCACACGCTGTTCGGCCCACGCTGCTGCACCATGGCGTTGTCCGATTCCTGGAGCACTTGATGCATCACCATTTGAATCTCCGTCATTAACCGCTGCCACAACTGCCGCCCCTTCCCCTTGGGCAGGAACTCGTTCAACGGTTGACCCATCGCCTCGCTGGGCGGATAGGTGCGCAGCTGCGGATCGTCCTTGGCGCCGATGTACCAGCGATTGGGCGTGGCGACTTCGAAAATCAACCCTTCCTCTTCGACCAGCGGCCGCACGCGTCGAGCAACTTCGTCAGAGAATTGCGGATCGGACGCCGCCGCGGCCCGACCGAGCAAGACGAGTTGATCCCGGTCGGCGCGCTTATGGACCAGATCGGCGCGCACCCACCAATTCGCGTCCCGGCGTCCCGTCTCCCCCAAGCGGGACAGCGCCGCCACCGGCGGGTCGCGCGCGGCATCCTGGATGAACCCGGCAAGCTGGCACAATCCTTCCTCCCAACTTCCAGCAGTGTGTTTTGTCCCACGGCTCAGCAGACGGACAAACGCCATGGCCGTCTCAATGGCATCTTCGCCTGAACCGCCGATCATTTCGGCGATACCGGATAAAACGATGTGAACAGTTGTTTTCACCGCAATTCGCTCTGCATTTGCGCCAGCCCCGTCGCGTTCGGCGACTATGCTATCATTCGCCAAGCCCAAATTTTCCTGCACGTCACCATGTCCGACTCGACCTCACCTAAACGATTGCGAGCGCACCATGCTTGGCTGGGCGCCGCGGTGCTCGGCATCGCACTGGCTCTTTTCGCCGGAGACCTATTCGAGAAGTCGCCAACGCCGGAGTGGCCCGGCGTCATGGTGTTCGAAAAACCGCACCGCCTGCAACCGTTCGAACTCATCGACCACAAGGGCGGGAAATTCGATCGCGAGCGCTTTCGCGATCACTGGACGTTTCTGTTCTTCGGCTACACCCATTGTCCGGATTTCTGCCCCAGCACGTTGGCGGCGATGAAAAGAATTTACGCTGCGCTGGCGGAAACGCCGCGGGACGTCCCGGTCCAGTTCGTCTATGTCTCAGTCGATCCGTTTCGCGACACCCAATCGGTTATGGCCGAGCACATTTACTTCTACAATCCCGAATTCATCGGCGTCACGGCGAACGACGAAACGGCGGTGCGCAAGTTAACCGAACAGCTTGGCGTCAGCTACGATTACGAGCACCCGGAAACCGGCGAGCGCATCACCGATCCCCGCGCGCTGCCGCCCGAGTTCCCTTACATCGTCAACCACTACGGTTCGTTGTTCTTGGTGGGCCCGGACGCGAGCGTGCGGGCGGACATCCTGCCGCCCTATCAAGTGGCCCGCGTCACCGAGGTCTTCGCGACCCTCAGCAACGACTGATCATGCTCAAGAAAGGTCAATCCGCTATGAATACTCGTGCCGCGCTTTTTCTCGCCTCTGCTCTATTCGCCGCAAACGCCGTGGCCGACGTGGCGGTCGTCGATCCGTGGGTGCGCGCCGCGCCGCCCAATGCATCGGTGCTGGCCGGCTACATGACGCTGACCAACACCGGGACGGAAACCGTCTCCGTTGTCGAAGCGTCCAGCAGCCAATTCGATCGCGTCGAAATGCACCGCACGGAAATCGACGACAAAGGGATGGCGCGCATGTTCCAGGTCAAGGAACACAAGCTGGACCCGGGCGTGAGCGTGGAATTCAAACCCGGCGGCAACCATTTCATGCTGATCAAACCGAAAAGCCCGCTCAAGATCGGCGATCACGTGATGATCGATCTGAAACTCTCGGACGACAGTGTGACGCAGATCCACGCCATCGTGCGGGAGGCCGATCCGGGGCCGGCGGCTGGGGATGGGCATCATCACAAGCATTGACGGCGTTTGGCTTCTGATCGCGGTAGGAAACCGCTCCCACAACGGTGCGCCACACTAACGCGGTGGGAGCGGATCATTCCGCGATGATTAATCGAACGAATCGCTGTGGGAAACCGTTCCCACAACGGCGCCCCAAACCAACGCTGTGGGAGCGGATCATTCCGCGATTCTTGGTGCCTAGGGCCCGACGGTCAGTTCCGAATCCTGGGCCTGGAAGTGTTCGATCCACCAGTCCGTCGCCATGGACTCGGCTTGCAGCAAATCCTTCTCGCTCATTTTCTTTTTGAGTCCGACACGCGGATCGTTGGGCGGCAACTCCTCGCCCAAGGTATCCCACACACCGGCGATGCTGTACCACATGTAGGCCTTGATGTGATCCTTTTGAACCCCTAGGCCGTTTTCATAAAGGTGCCCGAGCCGCCACTGCGCGTTGACATTATTTTGCGCGGAGGCCGCGCTGTACCAGGTGGCCGCCAAAGAATAATCCTGCTTAACGCCCAGCCCCTTTTCATACATGTCCGCCAGATTTGCTTGGGCGTGCGGATCGCCCCACGCCGAAGCCTTGGCCAACCACTTGGCCGCCGCGACATAGTCCGGTTTGCCTGCCCCGCCGCTCTTCAAGATATAGCCCAAGCGGCTTTGCGCCGCCGGATGGTCGGCCTCAGCGGCTTTCTCATACCATTTAACGGCTTCCTTGATGTTCGCGGTCAAACCGATGCCTTCTTCGTACAGATAGCCCAATCCGGCTTGGGCCGCGGCGTCGTTTTTCTTGGCGGCCTGCAACAGCCACATTTCGGCGCTCAGTCCGTCCTGCATGATGCGCCGTCCGAACAGATACTCGAACCCCAAATCGCGCGCCGCCTCCACGCTGCCCGCTTCGGCCTTTTGCTGCAGTTCTTCAATTTCCGGCGGCACCTCGAACATATCCTGAGCGTAAACCGGCGCACCGGCCGACACGAGAACAGAAGCCAAGATCGCCGCACGAAGCGAGTGAAGTCCTCTACGGTTCATTGTGATATGAGTCCTTTTTGTGGCTAGTGGCTAGGGCCCCGCATTATAACGCGAATCGTAATGCGCGCTCGGCCGCGGACAATTCGCGCACATTGGCATCATCACTCAGCCAATGCTGCGCTTTGTGCGGCGCGCGCGGCGCAAGTGCGAGATCAAAAATCTGATCCACGACCGACCTCCGCGTGTCCGCGCGAGGATGCTCTCGCAGTTGCCTGATGTGCGTAACCACTTCACCAAATCCCGACGAAAGTTCCCGCAAATTCCCGACGGCGAGCGCCAGCTTGAAAAAGGCATCCCAGGCTTCACGCTCGTCTGTGGCGCGCGCTATGCGGAGGGCGCGATACAAAAAAACCCGATCAAAGTAAGCCTGTCGCGCTTGGTCATCGCTTAGCGCTGCCTCGTCGTCGATGGGCAGTAGCGGCAGATGGGTGCGCAACTGGCGGGTAAACAAACCGGACCCCGCCACGACCTCGCCCGATTCCAGCACCAACGGCGCGTCATGTGCCGCGCAACTCGGACTCCGCGCTTTGACGATGAAACCGTCGACCGCGGCAAGTGAATCCAGCCATCTCCCGATATACGCAGTGACGTGCTCGGTTACATCCAAGCGACCATCCGCCACACCGATCATGCGCGGCCCAGCCGGCCCGGCCACCAGATGCACGGGCGGACGGGGCACACCCAATCCAGCACCGGCCTCAGGGCACACGATGACGGGACTAACCCACGGCAACACCGCAAGGTGCAGCCAAGGTTGGTCCTTGTGGCCTCCATCGTAACGAACCGCTTGGCCGACGAGGCAGGCGCTCAGGCCCAGGACGGGCTTAGTCATGGTTCGGCTCCAATCCTAAAATGCTCATTTAATCATAACGTTGTGCCTGACCATTGGAATTTGTCGGCTACCTGATTGACACTGCCCCCGTCGCCAGCGTACTTTTAGTGTACTCCATACACTAGCCGGGTCATGAAAACGCAATATTGTTATGCTCAGCCCCATCCCGCCGTCACCACCGACATTGTGGTGTTTACGATCGTGGATCATACCCTGTCCGCCCTGTTGATCGAGCGGCGCAACGATCCGTTCAAGGGGCACTGGGCGTTACCCGGCGGCTTTGTTGACATGGACGAGGATTTGGAAACGGGCGCATTGCGTGAGCTGCGCGAGGAGACGGGCGTCGACAATGTTTATCTCGAACAACTCTTTACTTTCGGCGCCAAGAATCGGGACCCGCGCGAGCGGGTCATTACCGTGGCCTACTTTGCCTTGGTGCCGCGACACTTGGTTGCTCCCCACGCCGGTTCGGACGCGACTCGCCTGGCCTGGCATCCGATTGATAACCTGCCGGCGTTGGCATTCGACCATCGCGAGATCATTCGCGTGGCACAGGAGCGGGTATCGGCCAAAACACGCTACTCGACTGTGGCGCTGCAATTTCTTCCCGAACACTTTACATTGACTGAGTTGCAACAGGTATATGAAGTGCTGCGTCAGGAAAGTCTCGACAAGCGCAATTTTCGAAAGTGGGTACTTGCGTTAGATTGCCTGGAAGAAACCGGCAATTTCAGACGTCAAGGGCAGCACCGGCCGGCCAAGCTGTATCGCGCCAAGTGCCGCGACAAAGTTGAGTTTTTCAAATAAAAAAATAACGCTTCACCGGAGAGGGTAACGCCATGGCACCGATCACGACCGCCCAGCCGCAGCCGAAACTCGTCATACGCCTCGAGCGCGCGGGCGCACCCGCCGTGGCGCCCAAACTAACCGCCCATCAGTTGACGGAAAAAATCAAAAGCCTGCTCAAAGCGCAGGACGCCGTGCTCGTCGCCCACTATTACACCTCGCCGGCGATTCAAGCCCTCGCGGACGAGACCGGTGGATTCATTTCCGACTCCTTGGAAATGGCTCGCTTCGGCACCCGCCACTCTGCGACCACACTCGTCGTGGCCGGCGTGCGCTTCATGGGCGAGACCGCCAAGATTCTCAATCCTGAAAAACGCATCGTGATGCCGACCTTGGAGGCCACCTGCTCGCTCGACATCGGTTGCCCGGCGGACGAATTCAGCCGGTTTTGCGATGAACACCCCGACCGGGAGGTCGTTGTTTACGCCAATACCAGCGCCGCGGTGAAAGCCCGCGCCGATTGGGTCGTCACCTCCGCCATCGCATTGGATGTGGCCGAACATCTGCACGCCGAGGGAAAGAAAATTCTGTGGGCGCCGGACAAACATCTGGGCGCGTACATCCAACGGGAAACCGGCGCCGACATGCTGCTATGGGATGCCGCGTGCATCGTCCACGACGAATTCAAGGCCCGCGAACTGCGCAAGCTGAAATTGCTGCATCCGGAAGCGGCGGTGCTGGTGCACCCGGAATCGCCGGAACCGGTGGTTGAACTGGCGGACGTGGTCGGCTCCACCACTAAATTGATCAAGGCCGCGCAGTCGCTGCCCAACGAAACACTGATCGTCGCCACCGACAAAGGCATCTTCTACAAGATGCGCCAAGCGGCGCCCCACAAACGCTTCATCGAAGCGCCCACTGGCGGCACCGGCGCCACCTGCCGCAGTTGCGCCGCCTGCCCGTGGATGGGGATGAATGAACTGGAAACCCTGGCCAATACGCTGGAACACGGCGGCAATGAGATTTTGGTCGACGCCGCGACGCGGGAGCGCGCCCTGCTGCCGTTGCAGCGCATGCTGGACTTCGCGACGACGATCAACAAGGACGTTCGCGGTCAGGGCCGGGCGTAGGAGCGGATTGATCCGCGATTCTTCGCCGGCTCAATCGCGGTATGAAACCGCTCCCACATCAGAGAAGAATCGCCGACGCCGGGCTGTGGGAGCGGATCATTCCGCGATTCTTCGCCCGACTCGCCGCCATAGCCGATCTATATCGCGGAATGATCCGCTCCCACAAATGATTCGCTTCCGCGGCCTCAAGCCTCGCGGATTTCGGGAATCCACCGATCCAGCGGCTTGGGAAACCACCAGTTGCGCGCGCCCATCAGCTTCATGGTCGCCGGCACCAGCACCAGCCGCACGATGGTCATGTCGATCAAAATCGCGATAGCCAGCACCAAACCGATCTCCCGCGTCACTTGCACCTGAGTAAACGCAAACGACCCGAACACCACGATCATGATCAAACCCGCCGTGGTGATGACGCGGGCGGAATCCTGCACGCCCGCCGCCACCGCATCGTCGTTACCGAGCCCTTCCGCCATGCGCTCGCGCACGCGGGTCATGAGGAACACCTCATAGTCCGTGCTCAGGCCATAGAGAATCGCGAACCCGATCACCGGGGTATAGAGAATAATGGCCCCGATCGTCTCCGCCCCAAACAGCGAGGCGCCGAAGCCGTATTGAAAGATGATGACCAACGCGCCGAAACTGGCGAACAGCGACAGCAGATTGGTCAGCACGGCCTTGATCGGGATGATCACCGTCTTGAGCACGATCATCAATGTCACGAAGTTCACCAGCAGACTTAACCCCAAGTACAACGGCACTTGATCGTCCAGCACCGTGGTGAAATCGTAGTGCATGGCGGGCGCGCCGCCGACAAAGGTCTGCGCCACCCGCAGACCGGGCGCCCAGATTTCGGCGTTGGCGCGAATATCCTCCAGCAATGCAATTGTCGACGGATGCACCTCGTTTTCTTTGGAGAACACATACATCACCGTGGCTCGATTCGCCCCGTCGATATCCACCACGTTCTTGGCGATGCGATAGTAATCTTGATTCGACTTGACGGACCGTTGGGACAGCGACGTCGCCCATTCCGCCGACGGATTGGGCCGCAGACTGATCAGCGAGCGGACGTTCTCCACCCGCGGATCGGCGCGCAGTTTTTCGTGCAGCGCAAACAGCCCTTCCATGATTTCACGCTGCCAGATGCCGCCATCACGGCCCGCTTCCACCGCCACCATAATGGGACCGATGGCGCCTTTGCCATAATTCTCGGCGAGAATGTCCGCGGCATAGCGAGACTCCACCACGGGCGGCACGACATCGAGGGTAACGCCGGTACGGTTCATGTTCAGCGCCGGATAGGCCAGCGCGAATAGAATTACACACGCAATGCCCACACTGGCCCATGGCGAACCCATGACTTTGTAGCAGAAACGCCGCCAGAACTGCCCTTCCGTTTCGCTGATAACCGGCCGACTGCGATATTTTTTCTCCAGCCGCGGACCGAGAAACGACAGGATCAGCGGCATCAACAGCAGCGCGGTGACTACGGCGACGATGGCCGACAGCGAGATCGCCAAGGCGATGGAGCTGATGATCATGATCGGAAACAACGCCCACACGATCATGGTCATGAAAAGCGTAACGCCGGACAGCAAGATAGCGCGGCCGGATGTGTTGAGCATTGTTTCTATGGCCTGTTTGTAAGGCACCGACTGCACTTCGCGGCGGAAGCGATCCAGAGCAATCAGCGAGAAGTCGATAGCGAGCCCCAACCCGATCATGGTGGCGCAGTTGATGGCGAATATCGACACGTCGGTGTTGTACGCCAGCACAGCAAGTATGCCCAAAGTGATCAGGATGGAGACGACGCCCACTACGATAGGGATCACACCCAGCAACACGCTGCGGAAGAAAAGAAACAGCAGCAGCAACACCAACGGAAAGGAATAGACTTCGACCGCCGCCATATCCTGGCCGGTGGCCTGTTCGATGTCGTAGTTGGCGGCTTGAATCCCCGTGATAGACACCTCGATGATTTCCGATGCAGCCAAGGTGCGGAACTCCGGTGTCGCCCGCTCGATGGCTTCTTCGCTGCCATCCAGAAATACGATGGCATACAAGGTGCGGTTGTCCTTGCTGACAAAATCCGGGATGCCGGTTTCGTAAAACGATTCGATGCGCTTCACCAGGGAATGGCCGAGCAAGCGCTCGAACGATGCCGACACTTCCTGCTCGAATTGCTTGTCGTACACCTTGAGGGTGTCGGAGCGGTAAACCGCCAACGCAGTCTTGGCGGCGGTTTGGTCGAGGCGTTCTCTAAGGATCTCCGATGATTCGTGAAACTCCGTGCCCGGCAGGCTGTAGCCGCCGACCTTGACCAGACCCTGCACTTGCGCGGCCAAGGCGCCGGCAACAACCAGCACGGCCAGCCACAGCAAGCCGACCCGTTTGCGGTTGTCGATCACCATCGCGGCTAAACGGCTGAATGGCGTTTTCATTGCTGTTGCTCGCTCACAGAAGTTGTTCCCCGCTTTAAGACGCCGCAAAGTTGTGGGAGCGGTTTCATACTGCGATATTCTGCCGGGCCAATCGCGGAATGATCCGCTCCCACAACAAGCGCGTGTTCACAGAGTTCGCCGCCAAGTCGTGGGAGCGGTTTCTGATGCACACGGATGTGCGAATGTCGCGAGAGGGCAGGATGCCCGGAGCGACTACCGCGATTCCTCGCCGAGCCAATCGCGGAATGATCCGCTCCCACAATCCGGGACTTTTCATCTTACGCCTCGCGCTTCTGTCCAAACAGCCGCACCACAAAAAACAAGCCCACCGCCAGCGTCACCAACAACACGACGATTATCACGCCGCGCGTTCCTTCGAACTCCAGCTCCCGCTTCGGCGCGACGGGCACCGTCTCGGGCGCGCCGGCGGCCGCCGCGGCCGGCACAATCGCGCCCGTCACCGTAATCATGGCTTTCATCCACGGATGAGGAACACAATAAAACGAGTACGTGCCCGACTGCGCCAAGTTAAACCGAAACGAATCCCCCGGCTTGATGATGCCGCTATCGAACGCGCCTTCCACCGCCGTCACGGTGTGGGGTGCTTTGCCGCGGTTGACGAAGATGATGTCACTGCCCGGTGGCACTTCCGCGCTGCTCGGGTTGTAGCCCCACAGGGTCGCATCGGCGTTCTCGATGATTTCGATCACCACTGCGCCGCCCTCGCCCCGCGGCGTTCCGCCGCCGTCGGCAATGGGTTCTTCGTACGGCTCCCCGGTGGGCGCGGCGACGGTCGGACCTTCGGCGGGCAGGTCGCCGAGAGCCACTTTGAGTATCTGCCCCTGCCCATCGTTGGCTTGATTGCCGAAATTAGAGATGTACAGTGCCCCATCCTTAGCGAAGTGCATGAAGGTGGGGAACATCAAGTTGGTCAGCACCGGTTCCACGCTGCGATCCTCGCGCACTCTCAAAAGACGTCCGCTGTAGGGTTTGTATTCCAGCTTGTTGTGATTGAAGCCGCCGGCGAATTGCAGGGCATAGAGCGTGCCGTCGGGGGCAAACTCGATGTCGACAATGTTGGTAAGATTGGGCACGTAGCCTTCGGTGAGCGTGCCATCGGGAGCGACCTTGTCGATGCGACTACTGCCTTCGTGATACGGCGCCGGGCTGAACTGCGCCACGTACAGATTGCCTTGGGCGTCGGCGGCAAGACCGGTCGTTACCGGGGAACGTTGATACGCGACAAAAATCGAGATATTGCCCTGCCGGTCCACTTTCAACACCCGATTGAAGTTGCCGTCCGACACATAGATATCGCTGCCGATGGTCAGCATGTCGAAGGGATTGCCGATGGCGGCATCGCCGTTGTCCGAGGGCGGCGGATGGCTGGCGTTGAACGCGCCCAGATCGGCGAACACCTCCAGTTTGCCGTTGACGATCTTGTACAACTTGGGCGGATCGGTCATGTGCAGCGCGCGGGTGAAGTACATCTCGCCGTCTAAAACCGTCAGCGCCGTCGGGCCCAGCATTTCCTTGCCGTCATAAAGCCCGAGCGTGGGAATGCCGGTGATGAAGTCCTCGCGCTTGCCGTTCTTGACGACGGAGATTCTGCCGGTGTCACCCAGCGGGGCGTTGCCATAGGCGGCGGGCAGCGGCACGAAAACATCGCCGGGCTTGCCCGATTCCGTGACGTAGAGCAGACCGTCCGGCCCGATCGCCATGCCTTTGGGGTTGATGAACCCTTGAGCGTAAATCTCGTAAGTCGTTTGGGTGCTGGCTTGCAGCAGCGGAATCACGCCGAGGCATAACAGGATTACCATGAGCGCGCGGCGGAGTAGATTGTATCGTTGCATGACTTTTTTAAAAACCTCTCATCCCATCAAAGATCGTACGAGCGGATTTATCCGCGATGCAATCGAGATTCCATCACGGATAAATCCGCTCCTACTAGAATTTATATTCGAGATAGGTGAACACATTGGTGTTGTCCTCATGCTCGCCGAAGAATGTTTGCTCGTTGCCTTCGAAATAATAAATGCCCGTCACCCAGCGCGCCTCATCGCTGAGGCGATAACCGGCCTCCGGCGACACCGCGTGAGAATCGTCGGCGGTTTCGTAAAATACCGTCAGCTTCAACTCCAGATCGTTGTCGAGAAACAGGTCCGAGATCTGGAACGTCGCCAACGTCTCGAAGCTGGAACGGAAGAATTTCTCCTCCGGCACATCGAGAAACTTGTTCTGGGCGTATTGGACGTTGATATAAAGGTCGCCGCTGGAGCGCCAGTCCACGCCGACAATCCAGTTCAACTGGTCGACGTCCTTCAATCCGTCGTCATCGGTGACGAACTCCGGCGTGTCGACCAGATAGTGCAGGACAGAGTCGATCTGGTAGAGCGCCTCGGCGCGGATGCCGAACTCGCCAACCGTGAAGGCCACGTCGCCGCCGACTTTCTCCCGTCGCTCCAACTCGCGATTCAAGGTCAGCGACGTCAACCCGGTGAATGTCCGGCTGTACACCGGGAACTTGTCGAAACCGCTCTGTAAAACCAGGCCGTAATCATACCGCCCGGCCCGGGAGGTGAAGCGCGCCGAAAGTTCGCCACTGTCGACGTCATTGGCATCGAGGGTATCCATAACGGTGACATCAAACCCCGACTGGGTACCGGTGACCGGGCTGGCCACTTCGCAGCGGTACTGACACCAGCGCGTGCCGCGTATCGGCAGCAAATGACCCTCGTAACTGGGAACGTAAATCAGCTCGAACTTGGTGTCCTCGCGGGCATAGGTGTAATTGACCAGGGTGTTGGGCAGCTTCCGCCGTTGCTGATCCTGAACCAGAAACTGGGTGAAGTCCTCGCCATTGACCACGTCCACCGGATTGACTTTGTCCGCCCGGCCCCAGATGACGTAGTCTCGCCCCAGGAACACTGAGCTGTTCTCGAAGGGAAAGACGGTCACGCCGCCGGTATGCAGCTCCACGTTGTCCCGCTCAATGCCGTCGTCCGCCGGATCGGATATGGCCCAAAAGCGAACCCGTGCTTCAGGTGAACGTCCGCCGTCTGTTTCTTCGTCGCTAAACCCAAGGCTTTCTCCGTCTTCGGGGGAGTAAACCGCCTCCGCATCCAGACGCAGTTGTTGGTTCATATATTTGCCGTCGTCGTCGGCTCTGAGGAGTGCTTCAACCGTGCCCGAAAACTCCGTTTCCGCCACAGCGCCGTTAGCCGCCGCCAGGCAACACAATCCCGCCAGCAAGCTGCCTCTAAATCGTCCATCCATGATTGCTCCGTCAGTGCTTTCTTGTACTTTCTAGAATCCGGGCCTTATAAAGCTCCATCAGGCGATCGGCATCACTCTGACTGAGATTCCTCGCGTCGAAGTGAAAGGTCACGGCCATTTTGTTGTTGTAGGTTGCCACGCCAAATGTGCCGTAGGTGTGACGGCGTACCGGCGGTAGCAATTCGACTCGTTCTAGGACAACGCCGTCGAACGCCACCTTGTCGCCTTGCTTGGGCAGTTTGGTGTCCTTGAGCACCAACCCGAGATTACTCAGCGACGTGGTGTTGCCGCATTTGGGCACCGGCGTGTCGGTCACCAGGCTGACCAGTCGCTTGGCCCGCCCGGCCAAAGAAAAAAACCGCACGAACGCCAACGCCATGTTGTGCTCTTTGAGATAGGCGGTTTCGTCGTGGATGCTCTTGAACAGCGCATTCTCGTCCACCAGTTGGCTGGCGGGCCGATCCATGAAATACATGCTGACCACGTTGGTCACGGGCATGGCTTTGTCGGCTTCCTTGCGCAGATTCACCGGAATACCGACGCGAATGGCTTGACTCTTGCTGTTGTGCTCTCGGTTCCACTGGTCAACGGTCAAAAACAAATCCCGCAAAGCCAGATCATTCACCGATCCGCCCAGACCCTTGGCCGTCTGGATGACGTCCTTCACTTCGCTTTCGGAGAACTCCGCCACCGACGTGGCGGGATACGGCGCATTGTCGCGGTCGATCTGGCGGTGACTCGCTCGGTTAATGGCAATGGACTTGGGGACAAAGGTAAAAAAGCCCGCCCAATTGCGTAGATCCTTTTTGCGCCGCTTGGCCAAGTCCTCCGGCGTTAAATGGTAGGTGCCGCGGCGCGGCAGGATGGAGGGATCGATCTCCCTCACGTAGCGACCAAACTCCCTCTCCGACGTACCGCGCGGCATGTGGTAAAAGCCCAGCACGTCTTCCATGAACAACACTGAACCAATCCCGTCGGCGCAGGAGTGGTGCAATTGCAGCAAGAGAACGGCCTTGCCGTTCCCCTGCGTAACGAACAAGCGCACGCCGGTCTCTTTTTTCAGATCGATGAACTTGCCGGTATCACGCGGATACTGAATGGGCGCATCGAGCGGCCCGAAGTAGATGTACGGTCGGTGATCGTCGTCGGCGACCCGCCAAGCCAAGTCCATCGTGCGTTGACTCGGATCGCCTTCCAAGTGGGCGTTCATAAGCGGATGACGCGCCGCGGTGCGATAGAACGCAAGGCGGAGTCGTTCTTCGTCGAAAGTACCCGTGAACGTCATTCGCAAGAAGAACACGCCGGGATAGTCGACCTTGTCTTCCGCGACAAAGAAGTGTTCAAACGCGGTAAGAGGAAACCGCTGTGACTTGGCCTCCGCTGCTTCTCGACCAAACATCGTTCATCTCCCTTTTCGTTATTCGCGAGTCTTTAATCTTCGCTGTGGGAGCGGTTTCCTACGACGCACATGGACGTGCTAGTGTCGCGAAAGGCATGGATGCCGAAAGCGACCCGCGATTCTTCATGGCGTCAATCGCGGAATGATCCGCTCCCACAAGCATGCCTCCGACAACAGCCGCTCCGATCATCGAGAACCGACCTGAGAGGCCGTAACTAATCCAATCGTCGCTCCGGTTCGATCAGCGGCGAGGCCTCACCGGCGAGGCCCGCGTACTTTACCGCCAGTTTTTTCTCCGAGAGCTGCATTATCAGCGGCAACAGCACCAACGCACCCAGGGTCGTCGCCACGATGGCCACAAAGTTCAATATTGCGAAGTACTGAATCACTTTAAAGTTCGAAAGGGTGAGAATGCCGTAACCCGCCATCAGCGCAAAACTGGTGTACAAGATGGCTTTGCCGGCGATAACGAACGTCTTGCGCATCGCTGTACTGGCGTCCGCAACCTTGGCACGCCACGATCTGTAAATCATGAGGAAGTAAATCGTGTCGTCGATGCCGATACCGATGGCCATGGCCGCGACCAAACTGGTGCCGATTTCGAGATAGATGCCGGTCCACCCCATGACCCCGAACACCGCAACAACCGCGCTCGCCACGGGGATCAATCCGATGGCGCCAATCACCGCCGACCTAAACGCTATGGCCACGATCACAAAGATCGCCGCCAAGGCCATGTAAATGCCCTGAATCTGGCCGTCGATGATATCTACCTGCACCTGCTTCCACATTGGCAGCACCCCGAAAGGGGTGACCGTTACATCGTCAGGCAAATGCTGATCGAGCCAATCCCGCGCGGCTCGGATCATATTGTTTAGATCGGTGATGCTGGACTCGTTGTAGGTTCCATCGGGATGCTCGTGCAGCATGAAACGCCCGTGGATATGCGCCCGGCGATAATTGGGGGTGACCACGTTGCGAAAGTCCTCCTCCACGTCGCCGGACCACGAATAGATCTCCACGTATTGGTAGATCTCGCTGTCCGAATTGGGGATCGCGAACGCCGCCGGGTCGCCCCCGTTGTAGGCCTTGTTCATTTCTTTCACGTAGTCGGCGAACGAAAGCGTCACCTTCACGTCGTTGGGGAACTGCTGCTTCATCCAAACGCTGAACTCATCCATGACCCGCAGCACGTCGCTGCGCAGGATGCCCTCTTCGCGCCCGGTGTCCAAATCGAACTCAAATCCGTTGATACCGCCCAGCTGGCGAGAAACTTCCCGGGCGTCGGTGACGATGGCGGAGTCATCTTCGAAATAACCGAGCGCCGTGTAGTCCGCTTCAACGCTGCTGATCTTGTAGCCCAGGGCGACCAAGACGACTAGCACAACGCCCAGTGTGGCGCTCGGACGGGTGATTATCAATTCACCTAGCCACGCCAGCGCGCGCTCCAGAGCCGTATGAGGTTCTCCATCCTCCGCCTCGGCGGGTCCTGTTATTTTGGCTTTCTTCATCAGTGCCAACACCGCGGGCGTCAATATCAGCGTCGCGACGACGGAGGCCGCAACGCCAATGGCCACGAAGATGCCGAACTCGCGCACCGCTTTCACTTCGCTCAGCGCATTGGTCATGAACGCCAGAAACGTCGTCAGCCCAGTGAGAATCACGATGCCCAAGGCATGCTTAGTGCTGTAAACGATGACGTCTCGCTTGTCCGTCCGCACACGGTTCTCGGCAAAAAAGTGGCTGAGATAGTGAATCCCATAGGAACTCGTGATGGCGATAAGCACCATGGGAATGACGTTGGTCACCACATTGAGGGGTATGTTCAAAGCGGCCATTGCGCCTGTGGTCAACACGATGGAAAAAATGATATTGAGCAGGGGGACAATGACACCTCGCGCAGTTCTGAACGACAGATAAAGCACGATAATAATGAACAGGAAGAACAATGGCATGAGAAGTTGGAAATCGCTGTCCATGTAGGCTTTGATCTGGGTATTGATGATCGGCAGTCCGCTGACGGCCCACATCCCCCCCTTGCCCGCCGCTTCCAAGGCGGCGTGGATCGTCGCGAACATCACGTCATCGGCGGTGCCCGGCACGAACTCGACCATCATGCCCAGGCCGTTGCCGTCCAATGAAAGCAGGTTGCCGCGATAGAGGGCGACCGCGGCAATTTTTTTCTTGAACTCGGCGATTTCCGCGGCGGTTTTCGGCACCTCGCTCAACAAATCCGTCACTTCGAATGACTCGGATGTTCCTTCGATGTGCTGCGTGTTGAAGACGCTGGTGACCTTGCGTACTTTCTCGTCGCTTTCGAGTTGCTGGGTGACCGCGAACATGGCCGCGAGGTTTTCCTGACTGAACGCGTCTTCCTCAATGGATATGATGGCAAAGTTCGTATCGCCATAAATCGCTTCCATCTGATTCTTGGTGACCAACTGCGGCAGCCCCGCGTCAACGATGACGGACACGTCGGCGGACTGCTTGATCTGGGCCGCGAAAATGGCGAACGCGAGCGTCACCAGGGCAAAGACTGCAATCGTCTTGCGCGGATGGTTCACGGGAAACTGGGTGATGTGCATTGTCTTGTCCCTGAGTTGTGTTACTGGCGACCACCGAACCATTCCGTGCAGTGAAGGAACTGAGCCGGCCGGGGCGCGCCGAAAACGAACTGCCGCGAATTTTACATGGAATCGACGGCGATCAGTTGCCGCGGATGACACATTAGAACATCCTGATATGCTTCATCGTTCGTAGCCGCGATGAACAATCTGAACAATAGATCGTTTGCATTTCGCCGCGGGTATTTACTTACGCGCGCTCGCAGACTGCGATCCAAATCGATAGCGGTGACGCGCCGTGGAGCGCATCGCGGAATAATCCGCTCCCACGACCGCATCGATGAACCGGCGCATGAATATAAATGCGTGATTGTTGACTGGATCACTGCCGTCGACGTCGCCAAGTTGCGCAGGGCAAGGCCCTATGGGAAAATCGCCGCCTCACCGAATGTATAAAAAATAAGCTGGGAGCCGTGCCGATGTTACCGAGATCCGCCCTATCGTCAATGCTCATCCTGGGGTGCAGCTTGCTTATAACTGCCCAACCGGCGAACGCCGCGGACGTCGACGCAATGGGCGTGATGGAAAAAGTCCAGCATCGCGACGCCGGCGAGGATTTCCGCGCCTTGATGCAAATGGTGCTCGTTTCCGCCTCGGGCAAAACCAAGAGCCGCGAGCTGCTGTTCTTGCGCAAGGACTACGGCGACGACTCCAAGCTGCTGCTGAAATTCATCGCACCCAAGCAACTGAAGAACTCCGGCCTGCTTATCCACGCCTTTGCCGAACAGGATAACCTGCAATGGCTGTACCTCAGCGAGGCAGGCAAGCAAGAGCCGCGGCAGATCCCCGCCGCCAAAAAGGACGGCGCATTCTTGGGCAGCGAGTTTTACTACATCGACTTTGAAGAGAGTCAGGCCAAGAAATTCAAACACACCTACCTGCGCGACGAGCAGTACAAAGATCACGCAACCCATGTGATCGAATCCATTCCCAATGAGCGCGACTATCCGTACAGCAAACTGGTCTCGTGGGTGGACAAGGACACCTTCATTGTCGTGAAAGTCGACTGTTACGTGAAGGACAAACTGCTCAAGACCATCGAGGTGACCAAGCTCGAAGACGTTCAAGGCTACGCCACCGCAATGGAAACCGTTGTGACCAATCACACCAACAACAAGAAGAGCATCATGGTCCTGCAGAAAATCGAGTACAACACCAAAGTGCCGGACGGCAGCTTTTCCACCCAGGAGCTGGTGAAGGATTTGTGACGAATCGGGGGCATGGCTACTTACTTGGGGAAAACAATGAGCACGACACAACAATACACCACCACCACCGGCCAAACCGTGGACTTGCCACCGCATGAGGAGTACTACAAGAGGCTTGTCACCCGCAACGCGGGCGTCGTTCCGCCGGACGAGCAAAGACGCATCCGCGAGGCGCGCATTTTGGTCGCCGGCTGCGGCTCCATCGGCGGATCGGTGATCGAGCCGCTGATTCGTTTCGGCGCCGAGCACCTCACCCTGGCCGAACCCGACGGCTATGACTTCCACAACATGAACCGCCAGAGCGTGCGCCTGCAGGACATGGGGGTGAACAAAGCCGCGGCATTCCAAACTCGGCTCAAGGACGTCAACCCTTACGCGACGATTGAAGTCGAACCCCACGGCATAACCGATGACAACGTGGTGACCCTTGTAAAGAACTCAGACCTTATCCTCGATGGGGTCGATGTCACCAACAAACCGCCGCTGTACGCTAAATACGCGCTGCATCATCAGGCCAAGGAGTTCAAGGTGCCCGTCATTTCCGGCTACGACATCGCCGGCCTGCAGTTGCTGCTGGTGTATGACTACAGAAACCCCGCCATGCCCGTGCTCAATGGCAAGCTGCGGCGGGAAGAACTGGATGCGTTGGAACCCATGACGTTCCTCCACCGGATTGTGCCGACGTGGCTGCTGCCCTACGAGATCATCGAGATTTTGCACCACCAGTTTCGCAATCCGAGCGCCGGGTTTCCGCAGGTCGTTTACACCGCCAACCTTTTCGGAGCCATGGCCATGCGCGCGGGCGCCGACATCCTCATGTCTCGCCCGGTGAAGCACCTTGTCCATTTCGATGTACATGATGTCATGCGTCCACTGCCCCAGCGCTTGGCGCTCCACGTCAAACGGGTGGTGGGACTCATCAAGCTCTACATCGATTTCAAGAAGCGTTTCGCCGAGGAATCCGCTAAGACGCAACAGCCCGCGGGCTGACGATTGTAGGAGCGGATTTATCCGCGAATGGTTTGACCAGGAGTTACGGCAAGAATCGCGGTAGGAAACCGCTCCCACATTGGGGCCGATCCTTGCCATGCGAGTGGACTGTTGCGCGACCAGGTCAGGCCCGGGTAACGAATCGGCGAAAAATCGCGGTTAGAACCGCGAAAGAACCAGAGTTTGGCAATGCTGGAGTTATCGGAAATACCCCTCTTCGCCGGCCTCACCGCCGATGAGCGAGCCGCTGTTGAGCGCCTCGCGAACGTGGTTGATTACCCAACAGGCGCCACACTGTGCCGCAAAGGCGAGGAAGGCCGGCAACTGTTTGTCATTGGCGCCGGCGGCGTCAAAGTCATGTTCGGGGAAAGCGAAGGCTATTTCCTCGGGCCCGGCGAAGCGCTGGGCGAACTGTCCTTGCTGTCGAGCAAACCCGTCTCCGTCAGCGTCTTCGCCGCCAAACCCACCCGCGCCTATACGCTGCCGAAAGAGGCGTTTCTGAACTTGATGGACACCTGCCCGGTGTTTCATCGCGCGGTGTCGGACCTTGTCGTCAATCGTTTGCGCCAATCGCCCCAGGAGCGGTCTGGGGCCGGTCCCGCGTGCTGCATCATCGCGGTGCCCGACGGCCACGACGAAGGCTGGTTTTTCGCCCGCGCGCTGTATCAAGCGATTCGCGGCTATGCCGCCGAGGCGTTGTATTGCGAATGGCGTCGACCCAACGGCGACGAATCCGCGCCGGCTACCCGGTTCGCCGGCGGCACCGCGAACCCGTTCCTAAGCGAGGCGCTGCATCCATTCGACTTACGCACTCGCGCCGGGGAGTATCCGGGTTTCGGCATCCACCGGGACAAGGTTCCGCTGTCGGAATTGCTCGTCCGGTGGCGCGCCGAAGGTGTCGCGGGACAGCACTTGATCGTCGTCGCGCCGTGGTCCGCGGTGGCCGGACTCGAACTCTCCCTCTGCGATCGCGATGCGGTCGTTTCCCTGGTGCTGCCGGACGCGCCGCTGCCGGAAGTGAAGTCAAGCGGATACACCTTTGGTCGCGCCGATTTTCTGTTCTGCGAGATCAAGCGCGCCAACCATGGCTCACAATTGAGCAAAGAGCGCTGGCACTACGATATCGAGATTCCGGACCTTGGAGCGCTGGACCGCGGCGAACTGACGGTTGCGCAAAAGGCGCGTTTGCATTGGCTGGCGCGCTGGATTACCCGCAGCGGCATCGGCATCGCCTTGGGCTCCGGCGCGGCCCGCGGCTTCGCCCATTTGGGGGTTCTCAAAGTCTTGGAGCAGAACAATATCCCCATCGATTATTTCAGCGGCACCAGCATCGGCGGCATCGTCGGTCTGACCTATGCGCTGGTCGGCTCCGCCGACGAAGCGGCCCATTGCATCCGGGAAACCCTGGGCCGGCGCAAATACGTGCTGGATCTGGCCTCGACCTTTAAGACGTCGATTTACGGCGGCAACAAAATTCGCAATACGGCGGAACGGGTGTTTGGCGACAAGAAAATCGGCGACTTGCATTGGCCCGTCTCCACCGTGTCCGCCGATCTGATCTCGGGCCACCGCGTCGTCATCGACAGCGGCTCGCTCAAGCTGGCGGCCCTGAGCACCTCGGCCATACCGGGCTTTTTCCCGCCGGTGCCCTTTGAGGATAAGATTCTCTTCGACGGCGCATCGGTGAGTCGCGTGCCGGTCGATCTGCTACAACAGCACCGCTGCGGCGCCAAGATCGCCGTCAACGTCGCGCCGATTCCGGGCAACAAGCGCTCCACCGCGGAGAGTGTGCGCAAGAGAATCAACGCCCAGTTCGGCTTCAGAAACGTGTGGCTGCGATCATGGGAAGTGCAGGCCTATTGGCACGGGGCCAAGGAAGCCAGCCACGCCGACATTCTGCTCGAGCCCGACACCAACGAGTTCAGCATGCTCGACTTCGATCACTTTGATGAATTATATGAAATCGGCGTGCGCGAGGCGGAGCGCAAGTTGGAGGGACTGAAAAATATAACTTCGTTCGCGCTTTCCAACGAGGCCGGGGGTTGAGGTAACGATGACAACCAATTCCAACCGTGGGAGCGGATTCTTCCGCGATTCTTGGCCTGACTCATCATTCATACCGTTTCGAATCGCGGTAGGAAACCGCTCCCACCAGGAAACGATGGCAGAGGTAGCGTGACATGATCGTAGGTAAGATCCCAATCAATCTGCAGAGCGTGAAAGGGCTAGTGCGACTTCTGCTGCGCTGGATTTACAAGGTCAATGTGACGGGGATCAACAATTACCACAACGCTGGCGAGCGGGTGCTGATCATCGCCAACCACACCTCGCTGATCGATGTCCTGCTGTTGGCGGCCTTTTTGCCCGACAAAGTCACGTTTGCACTGAATGCGCGGACTTTCGACAAGTCCTTCTTGCGGGCGCTACTCTCTCTCGTCGACACCTTTGCGTTGGAACCAACCGACCCGCTGTCCGCCAAGGCCCTGATCCGACTTCTGCAGGAGGGTCGCAAAGTCGTTTTATTTCCCGAGGGTCGCGTCACGGTCACCGGCTCTCTAATGAAGATTTACGATCACGTTGGCATGATCGCCGATCACGCCGGCGCCGCGATCCTGCCGATACGCATCGACGGCGCACAGCTCACGCCGTTCTCCAAACTCAAGTACGGCGCCGCCAAACGCTGGTTTCCCGCCATCAAGCTCTTCATCCTGCCACCTGAGCGGCTCGAAATTCCCGCCGCCCTAAAAGGCCGCGCTCGCCGG
>JAKACW010000104.1 GCA_021821045.1 Pseudomonadota bacterium | reverse complement strand
AATCGGGGGTCTGACCCCCCAATAAATTCCGATTCGTTGGGGGTCAGACCCCCGATTAATTCGTTAGTTGGAGGCCTGACCCCCAATTAATTCGTTAATCGGAGGCCTGACCCCGCGTTAATTCGGGTTAGTTGGTGACGTAGACGGCTTGGATGGCGGTGTCGCCTTGGGCGGCGGAGGTGCCGCGCATGGTCAGGCGAAACACGTGGAGATTGGTTTTCGTGCCGGTGTTGCGGTCGGCGTCCAGTTCCATCAATTGCTTGCCTAGATATTCGACGACGTATTTCGCGCTTGACCCGGCGATTGCGTAGGCTGTTGCCGGCCCCGACCAAAACGCTTCGGTCTCGACTGCCGGCGGACTCACTTTGGTACCTGGACCGCCAATGTTGTAGACGCCGTTGGGTGCCGAGGGAAAGACCGTTGGCGCGGCATTCAAGCTGGCCGCGATGGCATCGGCGGTTTTCTTGGCGGCATCGCGCGCACTTTCGGCCGCTTCGAACGAAAATGCCTTCTGGGTGGCGTTATTGGAAACCTTAAGTTCCAAATTGCTCACGTTCATGACGCTCAGGCCAAGCAGAGTGACGACCAGCAAAAGAATGAGCGCGACGATCAGAACGACGCCATGTTGCTTGTTGCTGTCAGACATATCGCTGCTCCATAGCGCTAGCCGTTGCGGATGGATACCGTCAGGTCGTAGAGCTGATAGCGGTATCCGTCGGTTGTCGTTCGAGTTTGGTCTGCCAACGCAAATGACGACTTAGCGGCGCCAAAGCCTGATTCTTTGAAATTGCCCCGCATGAGCAGCCAGATCCGCACCGACTTAATCGCCGCCATCTTTTTCCAGTGGGCTTTATTCTTGAAATGCAGAACGTCGCCGTCGACGTATTGATCCGCGAGCCCGTCGCCCGAGCTGTCCAATCCATAACGCACTTGCATGTCGACCACGCCTTCGGCAACGGTTGTTTTGCCGACCGTGCCGTCGGGTTTGAGCCAGATTTTCATCAGTCCCGGGATGTCGTCGCTTGTTCCGCAGGCGCCGTCGGGTCCAGGCGCGGCGCAGGATGAAACGAAAAACGTGACGGCCTGGATCGGATAATTCAGTTCTCCGCTTACGCCATCGGTCGGTACACAATTGTCCGTGCTGTCGCAGAAGAAGGCTTTTCCGCCGTTGAGGCTGACTCGGGCGTAGAGCGTTTTCTTCTTCAAGCCGGCGCCGCTGGCGGCGTCGGGAACGGATTTCGGGCCGACGAAGTGGGAGGAAATAGTATCCGTGTTGGACTGGTAGCGGTCCGCGGATTTGATACAGCCGCTGAAAAAGCTTGACCCGTCGTCCTGGCCATAGAGCATTGGGCCGAAATGGATATTGGGTGCCGTGCCGCCATCGTTATACATTATCGGAAACACCCAGCGGTATGCGACCGAGGCGTTGTCGGTGGTGAAGCACTCGTCCGCGATGGTCGCCGGGAGCTTCTGCGACGAATCGGCGGTTTCCTTGACGTTCCAGAACTCCTGGTTTTCGCCTATGTATCCCGCCATGCGGATGTTTTCGCTCAGTACCTGAAGCGCATGCCGCGCGTTGGCCTGCATCGTGGTGATCTGAGTCTGGGAAATGTGGCTGCGTTTAACCGAAAGGAATACCTGGGAAACCACCCCGATGACGCTGACACTGAGCGTCAAAACCACCATGATTTCGACGAGCGACAGACCCGCCTGTCGATTGACGCGGGGATTGCGAACAGCAATGGGGTTACTGTCTGTCATGTCGGAAATGTCGTGCTCAAAGTAAAACAACGGAACTTGAGCGCGCCGATCGTTTTTCCCGCCGAGTCGCAATTGCCCTCGGCGCTGAAGCGGCCGCGCCAGCGAATGAGAATCGTAGCCGTCGCGCCCGACCACGTTATCGAAGCGGCCGCTACCGGCAGGTCGTCAACGCTCTTCAACCACTCTTTTATGTCGTAGGCCGCCATTTCTCCCTGTGTGCAGGCCGTTGCATTGCAGTCCTTGGACGGAGTGGGCGCGCTTGCATACGTCGTTGCCGTGGCAAGGGTGTTATAGACTGACGCTGCCGAATGGGCAGGATTGTGGTTCGCCCGAATGCGCTCGATCATGCTCTGGGCAAGAAAGGACGCTTGCGTGATGTAATAGGCCTCGTTGCTCGACTGCATCCCCTTCGCCTGCAAAGCCGACACGCCCAATAGACCGAGAGAAACGACGACCAAGGCCACCAGCAATTCCAAAAGCGTCATGCCCCTCTGAGAAATTCGGGTGAGTAGTTGCAGACGAGCCTGGTGCGATCTCATGGCGGTGCTAGTTCATCGACTATGGGCAGGCCGTGTTCGAGGTGGTGACCCTTCCGGTGACCGCGATTGCGATAACCCGCTTGCTGACAGCTGCGCTGGTGCAGTCTTTCGGCGTGAAGGTGAACTGGTAAGCGGTGCTGGTCTCGCCATAGCCGTTGAAGCTGAGGGTCGAGGCACTGGCCGACTCAACGAACGAGGCCCCTCCCTCCATCGCGGGCTGGGCCTGTATCACCGTGGAGCCGTCCAGGACAATGTACCCCACGGCCCAGTTCGTATTGGCGGTGCAGGCCGTGCCGCTACTGCTCGCGCACACCGTCACAGGCTTACGGCGGGTCACGGCGGTGCTGCGCGCCAGGTGCAACGCGGCGATGAAGTTGTTGTTTTGGGCGATGGACTGATTGTTGCGAAGGGTCGTCATCAGGGACGGCACGCCCAATACGCTCAAGATGGACAGCAACGCGACGACGACAATGGCCTCCATCAGCGTGAAGCCGGATGCGCCGTGTGCCGAATTCGTCAAACCGATAGGGTTGCTCATGGTTGCGGCTC
This sequence comes from Pseudomonadota bacterium, assembly GCA_021821045.1. Taxonomy (GTDB): domain Bacteria; phylum Pseudomonadota; class Gammaproteobacteria; order JAADHS01; family JAADHS01; genus JAKACW01. The sequence continues at coordinate 9,863 of JAKACW010000104.1, read as the reverse complement.
CGGTATTGCCTGCAAGACAAACAATAGCGGCTCGGAGTTGATCTTGTTGGCCGTCCACATGTGCATTTCGACGATCCTCAGGCCGTAACGGGTCATCATTTCCCGGCTGCGGGGAATATTGTCGAGGAAGCCCCCGTGGTAGTAGATGCGCCCGTGCGTGGTCAGATAATGTTTCGCTTGCGACAGGAATCGCTCATGCAGGGCCCAATAGGCCGGCGCGGTCTCTCCCGTTGCATTGTCGAGGGGGTTTCCGATGTTGAAGAGAATAACGTCGAAGCGTTCATCTCCGCCGATTGCGGAGAACAGGTCTCCCATGCGGACGTCGACTTTGCCGTCGACACCGTGTTGGTATGCGTTGTGACGGGCGTTGTCGACTGCCAGTTGACTGATATCCGTCGCCACTACAACAGAGGCCGTCTCCGCCGCGAGAACGGCCAGCACGCCCGATCCCGTACCCATGTCCAGCACTTTTTCGCCCGGTGCGATCTTCATGTATTGAATGAATTGCGCTGTCTCAACGGTGGGTTGGACGACGGCTGAAAACATCCAGAAGACTTTGGCGTTGACGGCCAGTTGATAGGAGGGCGGGTTATCTTCGGTGATGCCGGGAACGTCGAAACGGACGGTGCTCGGATGATAGGATTGCGCCTGGGCGGTTAGAGGCAGCCAGCAGCATCCGAGATACAGAGCTATTGCGCCGATTCGCACATGGCGTTGGTTAAGAGTTCCTCGCTTCGACATTGTCCGCGCCTTTCTCCATGCCTTCTCTCAACAGCAGCCGACGACATCGGAACACGACTGTTGCGCTTTGTCGCGCATGCTCACTGTTATTTCCTTCCAGTTGATGAATTCCTTGACCGGCACCGTGGTGGTGGTTGTCGTGGTCGTCGTCGTGGTCGACGAGGACGATGATGTCGAACTGGTCGTCGTTGTCGGCGCCGCTGTGGTCGTGGTTGCCGCTTTCGTGGTCGTCGTGGTCGCGGCTTTGGTCGTCGTGGTTGTCGAGGATGACGATGACGACGAGGTGGTGGTTGTCGATGTTGTCGTTGTCGTGGACTTCGTGGTGGTTGTTGTGCTCGATGTGGTGCTCTTTGTTGTCGTCGTTGATGTTGAAGTCGTCGACTTGGTGGTCGTTGTTGTGGTGGTGGCTTTGGTCGTCGTTGTCGTCGACTTGGTGGTCGTTGTGGTAGTGGTTGTCTTGGTTGTTGTAGTCGTCGTCGTGGTCTTTGTCGTCGTCGTCGTCGACTTGGTGGTCGTAGTCGTAGTCGTCGTCGTCGTCGTCGTCGCAGTGGGCTCGCAGTATGAGCCGCTGGAGTGCATTTTGCAGCCCGAATCGCAAACGCACTTGCCGGTCCCGTCGTCGTGCATGTTCATGCCGCAGGACATCATCATGCCCGAGGACAAGCCGGGCGCGGCGAGTAGCAGCGCGCCGAGCGCCAGCATAAAAATCCCTAGAATGGGGCCAGAGTGTCGGCGGCGCGGGTGCGCGTCACCTACGACGGCTGTCGTGAGCCAATCGGCTCGCGTTGCGGTGGACCGGACTTCATCGCTCATTATTCACTTCTTTCGCGATCGCGGTGATCGCTTGTGAGCAACCTTGCGGTTTTCGTCGATGCAGACTTGATCGCCGCAATGCGCGGGCTCGAATGCACCGTGGGTCTAATCTCCTCTAGTCCCGACAAATGTATCGGCAATGTTTCGATCAACATGAGGTGAGGAACCCAGGCTATTGTTTTTATGTACGAATATTGGGGTTAGGTGGCATACTTTATATATGTGTCCAAAGGCGTCATATTAGGTCAATGAGTCAACTGAATTTTGACAACCGTTTCGTAGCGGAGCTGCCAGGCGATCCGATCAGCGACAATCGGCCGCGCCAGGTCCATGGCGCAATGTGGTCGGCGGTGAGCCCGACGCCGGTCGGCGCGCCGCAATTGTTGGCCTATTCTCCCGAGATGGCGGCGCTGCTGGATCTGGACGCCGCGGCCATGGAGCACCCCGACATGGTCGCCGCGCTGGCGGGCAACCGCTTGTTGCCCGGCATGAGGACGTATGCCACCTGTTACGGCGGACATCAATTCGGCGCGTGGGCCGGGCAGTTGGGCGACGGCCGGGCGATTTATCTCGGTGAAGTGGTCAATCGCGCCGGGCAGCGGTGGGAAATGCAGCTAAAGGGTGCGGGGCCGACACCGTATTCGCGCCGGGCAGACGGGCGCGCGGTGTTGCGCTCTTCGATTCGGGAATTCCTATGCAGCGAGGCCATGCACCATCTCGGTGTGCCGACGACGCGGGCGTTGAGTCTGGTGGGCACCGGCGAAACGGTCGTGCGCGATATGTTCTACGACGGCAATCCGCAACAGGAACCGGGCGCCGTGGTGTGCCGCGTTGCGCCGTCGTTTATCCGCTTTGGCCACTTCGAGATTTTCGCTTCACGTGGCGAACAGGCGCTGCTCGAACAACTTGTGAACTTTACCATCGCACGGGACTTTCCCGAGCTGACGGGCGAGCCCCCGCGATTGTACGTCGATTGGTTCAAAGAGATCTGCATTCGGACCGCGCGCTTGATGGCGCAATGGATGCGGGTCGGATTCGTGCATGGTGTGATGAACACCGACAACATGTCGATTCTCGGCTTGACGATCGATTACGGCCCGTACGGCTGGATCGATGACTTCGATCCAAGCTGGACCCCCAATACCACCGATGCACAGGGACGGCGTTACTGCTTCGGACGTCAGCCGCAGATCGGGCGCTGGAATGTGGAGCGTCTCGGCGATGCGCTATCCAGCTTGATTTCCCGCGATGACATCGATGACGGCTTGCGCGCCTACGATGCAGCCTACGCCGAAAGCATCGGCACGGTGATGGCGGCCAAGTTCGGTTTGTCCCATCTCGTGCAGGACGATGTCGAGCTGGTGGAAGATGCCTTCGGACTGATGCAGCAAGCGGAAATGGACATGACCGAATTTTTTCGGCAGTTGGCCAAGATCGACGTTGACGCGCCGAATGCGGCGGTGCTGGCCGATGCGTTCTATCGCGACGACTTGTTGCAACAGCGCCGCGTTGCTTTGGACCAGTGGCTGCAGCGCTACGCGCGACGAGTGCGGCAAGAGAGCGCTTCGCCTGCTTCCCAAGCGGCGCGCATGAACGCCGTCAATCCCCGCTTCGTGCTGCGCAACTATCTTGCGCAACAGGCCATCGAGCGGGCCGAGCAGGGCGATCTGAGCAAGGTGATCGAACTCCTCGACGTGCTGCGCCGACCCTACGACGAGCAGCCGGGACGCGAGGCTTTCAGCGCCAAGCGCCCCGACTGGGCGCGTCATAAGGCGGGCTGCTCGATGTTGTCGTGCAGCTCTTGAACGCGCCCGGTTGAAGACTTAGCTCCTGCGGACTGCTAAAATCGGCGCCCTCATGAATAAATTCATCCCCGGACAACGTTGGATCAGTGAGGCGGAACTTCAGGCCGGTCTGGGCACCGTGCTGGCCAGCGATCGCACCCGCGTGACGGTGCTGTTTCTCGCTACCGGTGAAACCCGCGTTTACGCGGTGGAGAGCGCGCCGCTGACCCGTGTGTCCTTCGCGCGGGGCGATGAGGTGCGCAGCCACGAAGGCTGGGCGCTGAAAATCGACGATGTTCAGGAGAACAAGGGGCTGTTGACGTATGTCGGTACCCGCGACGATGGCACGCCGGCCGCCCTGGCGGAAGGCCAGCTCGACAATTTCATTCAGCTCAATCGCCCAACCGACAGGTTGTTCACCGGCCAGATCGACGCCGACAAGTGGTTCGAGCTGCGCTATCAGACACTGCATCACCTCAATCGGCTCGCCCATTCCGATCTCTATGGCCTTACCGGCGGCCGCACCAGCCTGATTCCTCACCAGCTCTACATTGCCCACGAAGTCGCCAACCGCTACGCGCCGCGCGTGTTGCTCGCCGATGAAGTGGGGTTGGGCAAAACCATCGAGGCAGGTTTGATTCTGCACCATCAACTGGTGACCCACCGGGCGAGGCGCGTGCTGATCGTCGTGCCGGAGAGTTTGGTGCATCAATGGCTGGTCGAGATGCTGCGGCGTTTCAATCTGCACTTCAGCATTTTCGATGAGGAGCGCTGCCAGGCCGTGATCGAAAGCAGTGGCCAGGAGAATCCGTTTCAAGCCGAACAATTGGTGTTGTGCAGTTTGGCCTTTCTTGTCGGTCATCCGGATCGCTTCGCCCAGGCCGCGGCCTGCGATTGGGATCTCCTGGTGGTGGACGAAGCCCATCACCTGCAATGGTCGGCGCAACACGCGAGCATTGAATATCAATACGTGGAGCAGCTTTCGCGCAAGACGAAAGGCGTATTGCTGCTCACGGCCACGCCCGAGCAGTTGGGCAAGGCCAGCCATTTCGCTCGCTTGCGCCTGCTCGATGCGGACCGTTTTCCCGATCTCGAGTCGTTTCTGGCGGAAGAAGCGCTGTACGAGCCGGTCGCGTTGGCGGTGGAAAAACTATTGACCGACGAGCCGCTCGATGAGCACGCCTATTTCACTCTGTTGGGGACGCTCAAAGAGGGGGATAACCAGGCGCTGCTCGACACCGTGCAACGCACCGACTCCAGCGAGGAAGCAAGAGTCGCCGCGCGCCGGGAGCTGGTGGACCATTTGCTGGATCGGCACGGTACGGGCCGGGTGTTATTTCGCAACACCCGTGCCGCGATCAAGGGGTTTCCCGAGCGCAAGCTGCGCGGCTATCCGCTGCCGTTGCCCGAGGCCTATGCCGACTGCCTGGCGGATTTTCAAACCACCGGTGTCACGGACACGCGCTTGTTGCTTTGTCCCGAACTGTTATATCAAGCGCGCTGCGGCGGCCAATCGGCCGTGTGGACCAAGTACGATCCGCGCGTCGAATGGCTCGGCGCGCTGCTCAAGGACGTGCGGCCGCAGAAGGTTTTGGTCATCGCGGCCAGTGCCGATACGGCCATGGACATCGCGGAGGCGCTTAGAGTCAAGTCGGGCGTTCATGCCGCAGTCTTTCATGAGGGCATGAGCATCGTCGAGCGGGATCGCGCTGCGGCGTTTTTCGCGTTGCAGGATTATGGCAGTCAGGTGCTGATCTGTTCCGAGATTGGCAGCGAAGGGCGCAATTTTCAGTTCGCCCATCACTTGGTTCTGTTCGACCTGCCGCTCAATCCCGATTTGCTTGAACAGCGCATCGGCCGTTTGGATCGCATCGGGCAAACCTCCACCATCCAAATCCACGTTCCATTCTTGGAGAGCAGTCCCCAAGAGATCATGTACCGCTGGTATCACGAGGGGCTGTCCGCTTTCGAGCACACTTGTCCCGCCGGACACAACGTGTTCGTGCAGGTCGAGCCGGCGCTGATCGAAGCGTTGCATCAGATCGACGCCGGTCTTGAGGACCTGCCGGCGTTGGTCGACACGACGCGGCGGCTCTATCAAGAAATGAGCGATGCCTTGCAGCGCGGACGCGATCGCTTGCTGGAATACAATTCCTGCCGGCCGAATATCGCGGACAACCTGCGCGACCGCGCGGCTGCGCTTGACGCGGAATCGGATGTGATGAACTATCTGGAGCATGTTTTCGATTGCTACGGCATCGACATGGAGGACCACAGCGAAGACAGCTTCATCGTGCGGCCCGCTGATCATATGCAGAGCAGTTATTTCCCGGCATTGCCCCAGGACGGGATGACCATTACCGGTTCGCGGCAAACGGCGCTGGCCAACGAAGACATGCAGTTCGTCACCTGGGAACACCCGTTGGTGACCGGCGCCATGGACATGGTGACAACGAACGAACTGGGCAACACCGCGCTGACCGCGGTAAAACTGAAAGGGGTAAAACCGGCCACGCTGCTGTTGGAATGCTTGTATACCCTGGAAAGCGCCGGCGGCGAAGCATTGCAGTCGACGCGCTACTTGCCGCCCACCACGATTCGCGTGGTTGTCGACGCGCTCGGCAAGGATCATTCGCAAGCGCTGACCCATGAAACGATCAATCGAGCACGCGAGGGCGTGGATAGCGGCACCTCGCGCAAGATCGTGCGCAAGTTCGAGAGTACCCTGCGCGCAATGGTGGCCGCCGCCGAAACCATCGCTCGCCATCAGGCGCCATCCATCGTGGCGCAGGCCCATGGTCAAGCAAAACAGATGTTGGAGCGAGAGATCCACCGCTTGAACGCGTTGCAGCGGATCAATCCCAATATCCGCCCCGAGGAAATCGCCTACTTCGAAACCCAAGCGCGGGCGCTGACGGCGGCGCTGGACTCTGCCCGCGCGCGATTGGACGCCCTGCGGGTACTCGTTGCGACTTAGTTGCGACATCACCGGCCTGTCCGACGGCCGGTGATGTCGGTGCGGTTGGCAGCATCACTGCATTGCGGCGGGCAGATTCTTCGGCATGAAATCGATATACGGCGTGTTGACCGGTTGGCCTGGCGCCACCGGCTCGGGTGCCGGCTGCCCCGCCGGACCAAGGGCGCGGATAAAGCGGTAGATGGCTCGCAGATCGCGGTCATGCATGTCGCGCAGATTGAACCACGGCATGGGCGGCAGCATGGGCGAACGCACGTAGCCGAGCCATTGTTCCTCGGTGATCGACTGGACGAGCAAACGCAGATTTACCGGATAAGACACGCCCCATGGTCCTTGAAACCCCACCGGATTGCCGGTCAGCCATTGGTAATCGGGCAATGTTCCCGCTGACTCGGCATAGCCGGGGGTGTGGCAGTCGTTGCAGCCGCCGGCGATGACCAAATAGCGGCCACGTTCATAGGCGTTTTGCCGCTGATCGTCGTGGTCGCGATCTTTGGCGCTCAAGGGGGTGGCAAACAGTGCGATCGGCAGCAGCAGCGCGGCGGCGCGTTCAAGCGTTGTTTTCATCTCCATGTTTCTCCTGTTGTGGGTGATTGATCGGTAAGGGAGGATTCTAGGGCCGGCCGTTTCGGCCCGTTCCTAAATTGGTATTAACGCTTCCGTAAAAATTTCTTAAGCGGCGGGATCGCGCCGTCATCAGCATTGATGCGGGAGAGTAGGTTACTTTCAGGTACAATCAGCCATATACTTTTTCAGTTTATGTTTGCGAACTGAGCAACATCATTGACATGCCGCCGGAGGCGGCTACAGCGAGGAACGGTTCGAGCATGTTGCTCTTGGTTCACACGATGCTGGCGGGCGTATGCCTCTATGCGACGGTTCATCATTTCTGGATCGGACTGCGACAGCCGCGCCAAGCCAAGCATTTATGGTTCGCTGTTTTGAGTTTTTCGGTCACGCTTTATGTGCTGGCCAAGCACGGCAGTTACGCGGCGACATCGATTGCCGAGCTGATCGCCATGCGCCGGATCGAATTTTCGTTTGCGGCGATTACCATCGCCGTACTGCCCTGGTTTGTCGCCGCTTACACCGGTTTTCGCGCGCGCCTCCCGTTGATCGTGTTAAGCGCGGCCGGTGCGGTATTCCTGGCTGTCAATCTCGTTTTGCCCTACGGAATGAACTTCGAAGCACAGATGCCCAGCCTTGAACCGTTCGTGCTGCCCTGGGGTGAAACGGTGGCGGATCTGCGCGTTCGGCAGCGCGGCCCATGGTACTCAGCCGGCTGGGTTTATCTGATTTTTACGTTCCTATTTTGCGTCGCGTTGTGCGTGTACCAGTTTCGCCGCGGCGATTCCCGCCGCGCCGTAGCTCTGGCGGCCGCTCTTGCAGTGTTCTTGGCGTCCATACTGTTCGTTCTGGTGGTGAGCTTGACAGATCTGCGATTCGTCCCTGCGGGTGAGTACGGATTTGTCGCGCTGGTGCTGCTCATGAGCGCCACGCTGACCCGCCAATTGCGCAGCGACAGCGACGCATTGGCTGCGTCCGAGGCGCGTTTCCGCACCCTGGCCGAACAGGCGACCGACAGCATATTTTTGCACGACATCGAGGGCCGCTTTGTCGATGTCAACCAACAGGCTTGCGCAACGCTAGGGTATTCCCGCGACGAGCTGTTGGGTATGACGGTGACGGATATCGATGTGGACTATGCCCCCGATCAAGCGCGGGCACTTTGGAACGGACTTAAGCCGGGAGTCCCTGTGACCGTTGAAGGTCGGCATCGTCGCAAGGACGGCAGTGTGTTTCCGGTCGAAGTGCGAATCGGACTGTTTCATCTCGATCAGAAAACCTTTGGCCTCGCCATCGCGCGTGATATTACCGAGCGCAAACAGGCGGAGGAGACGCTCCGGCGCAACGAGCAAACGTTTCGCGCCACTATTTCCGCGATCGCCGAAGGTATCGTCATGCAGGACGCGGCGGACGAAATTCTGGTGTGCAATGCCGCGGCGGAGCGCATCCTGGGCCTCAGCCGCGACCAGCTGATGGGTTTGAGTTCGTATTCCCCGAATTGGCGCGCCATTCACGAAGACGGCTCGCCGTTTCTCGGCCACGATCACCCGGCGGTGCGTGCGCGGCGCACGGGCATGGCGGTCAGCGGTGAAATCATGGGCGTCCAAAGGGCGGATGGCAGTTTGGTGTGGATCGAAATCAACTCACGGCCGATTGTCGACGCGCAGGGCCACGTGGAAGCGACGGTCACTTCCTTTTCCGACGTGACGGAGCGCCGAGCCGCGGAGCACGCCCTGCGCGAGGCGCAGCGCTTGGGGAAAATGGGCAGCTGGGAGCTGAATCTCCAAAACGGCGTCGTACTGTGGTCGGACGAGGTGTACCGTATCTTCGAGGTCGATCCCGTGGGCTTCACGCCGACGTTCGAGTCCTACCTTGAGCGGATTCATCCCGGTGATCGAGAGCGTCTGACCACCGCTTATCAAAATTCGCTTGAGCAGCGTTCGCCCTACGAAATCGAGCACCGCCTGTTGCTGCCGGGCGGCCGGATCAAATATTTGCGCTGCAAAGGCGAGACAGAGTATCGCGATGACAAACCGGTGCGAACTTGGGGCATGGTGCAAGACGTTACCGAGTTGGTGGAAAGCGAGGAGGAAATCCGTCGACTCAACACCACCCTAGAACAACGGGTGCGGGATCGGACAGCCGAGCTGCAAATGGCAAACAAGGAGCTTGAATCTTTCAGCTATTCGGTGTCCCACGACTTGCGGGCGCCGTTGCGGGCGATCGACGGGTTTGCGCGCATTCTGGCCGACGACTATTCCCGCCAGCTTGATGACACGGCCCGCGACTATTTGGAGCGGGTGCGAGCCGCGGCTCAGCGCATGGGCGCATTGATCGACGATCTGCTCAATCTGGCGCGGGTGTCCCGCATCGCATTGCGCCGCGAAACGGTGGATCTGTCGCAGATCGCGCGGGATGTCGCCGACGAACTTCAGCGCGGCGAACCGGAGCGCAAAGTCACGGTCGCCATCGAAAACGGCGTGAGCGGCGTAGGCGATCCAAACCTGTTGCGCGTGCTGTTGCACAACCTGCTTGGCAACGCGTGGAAGTACACTCGCAAGGTCGACGCCGCCCGCATTGAATTCGGCGAGACGACCGATCGCGGCGGCCGCTGCTTGTTTGTCCGAGACAACGGCGCGGGGTTCGACGTGCAGTACGCGGACAAACTGTTCGCGCCCTTTCAGCGCTTGCACAGTGCGCAGGAGTTCGAGGGCACGGGGATTGGGCTGGCGACGGTCGCGCGCATCGTGTATCGGCACGGTGGTTCCGTTTGGGCCGAGGGGGAAGTCGGACGGGGCGCCACGTTTTATTTCACTTTGAGTGATCGACACCTGCTTGGCGGCAGGCCATCCGTGGCGGCCTGACCGACGACATTGGCGCATGATTGCGCGCCATCAAGCGAATGTCACACACCGTGGTGCCGGACAAAACAAACAGTACAATCCGGACAGCATCCTCTGAGTTTGTGTAGCAAAGTTACG
>JAKACW010000103.1 GCA_021821045.1 Pseudomonadota bacterium | reverse complement strand
CGAGTGGAACTTCGTTTCCAGCCGCAATGAACGCATCGAACAAGCCAAGCGGGATTGGGCGGACGGCCGTTTCCCCAAGGTGCCGGGTGATGAGGTGGAGTTTATTCCGTTGCCGTGAGGGCGGCGGGGGGTGCGCCTGCAGCCTACTCTTCTAGCAACTCGATAACGGCCCGTGCTGCCGCCGCGCTGGAAGCGGGGTTCTGTCCCGTGACCAACCGGCCGTCCACGACGACGTTCGAGCTGAAATTCTCTGCCGGATTGAATCGCGCGCCGAGGTCTCGCAGGGTCGACTCCAAAAGGAACGGCATGTGCTTGTCCAGTTCCACGGCCCGTTCCTCCGCGTCGGTGAACGCGGTGATGCGGCGGCCCTTAATTGGTGAGCTGCCATCTTTCATTCGTGCGCCGACGAAGCATGCAGGCCCATGGCAAACGGCCGCCAGCACTTTGTTGTTGGTAAGGCACTCGCTGACGAGCCGCTGCACGTCAGGGTTGTTGGGCAAATCAAACATGGTGCCGTGGCCGCCGGGGAAGAACACCGCATCATAGTCAGCGGCGGCGAGCTTGGAGGAGAGCGGGCGCGTGTCGGCGAGCGCCGCCTTAGCGGCCTCGTTGTCGGGTGTCGCGGTGTAAACGTCCATGCTGCGCGGATCGATCGGCGCGGCGCCGCCTTTTACGCTGGCGACGGTGACGGCGTAACCCTGTTTGCGAAACAACGCGAAGGGCGCGGCGAACTCCTCGAACCACAGTCCGGTTGCATTGCCGGCGGCGATCTGCCCATGGCTGGTGACGATCATTAGAATCCGTTTGTTCTTGCTCATAAGTGGCCTCCTTGCACTGCGTGGTGCGGCGAGCCTCTAGCATGGCCAAGTTGACGGCAAACGGCAAGGCGGACGAACTGGACATTTAGTGAAACCAACGGGCACAAGGCATTGCGCGCGTTGTCAATAAAAGTTTGCGCTGCTCCAAGCTTGGTTTGACCCGTGTGCTGAGGTTATTTATGCTCGCGCTACCAAAAACAACAAGGAGCATTCTATGACTCGCCGGGTAATGTCGTTTTCGCTCTGTCTCGCCGCCGTTGTTTCCGGCGCCGCGTTGGCCGAACCTACGCAGATTGCGGTGCGGGTGATCGGTAAGGATTCGAAATTCATCGGCACGTCGATGGGCGGCATGCGGATTGTGATTCGCGACGTCGACAGCGGCGCCGTCTTGGCCGACGGCATCACCGCGGGCAGTACCGGCGACACCAAGAAACTGATGATCGAAGACCGCAAGCGCGGGGCCGTGATTTCCACCGCCGATGCGGCGCGTTATGTCGCAACAATCGATATCAATGAGCCGCGCTTGGTGGAGATCAGCGCCTTCGGTCCACTGGCGCAGCGCCAAGGTGCCGCGCGTATCTCGGTGACCCATTGGGTCGTTCCCGGTAAACATATCACCGGCGGTGACGGTTTGATGTTGGAATTGCCCGGCTTCATCGTCGACGTTTTGGAACCGCCCACTCATGTCAAACTCCAGGGTGTGCCGCAGGCCGTCAACCTTGCGGCCAACGTCATGATGATGTGCGGCTGCCCGACCAGTGCGGGCGGCATGTGGGACAGCAACAAATTCGAGGTGCGGGCGTTGCTGCAGAAAGACGGCAAGGCGATCGGCGATTTGCCCCTGCGCTACGCAGGCAAGGAGAGCCAGTTTACCGGCGAATGGAAAGTCTCCGAACCGGGCACTTACCAAGCGACGGTGTACGCCTACGATCCCGGCAACGGCAACACGGGCGTGGATGCGGCGACGTTCGTCGTGGCGAAGTAAGGAGAGACGAAGCGGTTGCCACCCATTATTGACGGGTGGCAACCGTGCTCCATTGCGCCGTTTGTTAGTCGTCATCCTTCTTGGCTTTACGTGCGCCAGGGCCGTTTTCAAGTCGCTTGTCGTCGGCAACGGATCTGTCGGATAGCGTTTCAAGAAATGCGACCAACGCGTTCTCTTCCTGCTCCGAAAGGCCAAGGTCGCCCATCTCGTCGGTGTTGAGGTTGTCGGCGACTTCAGGTGCCGGCCAGCAGTCCATCGCCAACGCGTCTTCGGCGCGAGTGAACGGGTTCGGGCATGTCGGTTTGACGTCCCGAGTGTTGTAGAAGTGAACGATGTCCTTCAGCGATTTGAAGTAGCCGTTGTGGCCGAACGGTTTCACAAAGTTTCGTCCACGGTCCTTGGCGACGTTGCGTAGCGTGGGGACCTTGTGCTTGCCGTAATTTTCGGCCGCAAATGCTGCGTAGTCGGCGCGGGTTGCGAGGAATCCGCCCAGTCCTGGGTCGACCCAGTTGAAGCCGTCGGGGTTGAATTCCGCCGGCATGGTGTACCAAGGGTTATCCGGATTCTTGGGAAGCCCGATGTTGTCGTACGTAAAGTCGGTGAGAAGCGGCGGCTCGCCGTTCGGACCTTCAAACAGAACATGACAATTGTCGCATTTGGCTTTGCCGACGAACAACTCAAGGCCCCTTATTTCGGTTCGCGTCAAGCGCTTCTTGCCGGCGAGGTATTGGTCGAACTTGGAACTGTAGCGGTTTACGAACGCGGAGTCCTCGAACGCGGCAATGGATAAGGCGATGTAGTCGTAGGCAGTATCGGAAATCGCCCGGTCGGCATCGCTTAATTCGACCACCCCGTCTTCTTGCGAGCAGACTTCGTCGATGTTCGCGGGCCAGTCGATATTGCAGGACTGAGCTCCCCAGACGTCGGTGAACCTGACGTTGTACCTTCCCGACTGTCCTGGGTTGCAGACGCGATGGACAACGCACGCGCTATCGGGCAGAGCTTGTTCCACTGGGTTTAGGAACGGTCCCTGCGCCTGATCGGCTGCCGGGTTGCCGAGTTTCTCTCCTGTCGCGCGACCATCCCAGAAGTTTCCGCCCACGAACACGGTTGTGCCGTTATCGACCACGGTATGCAAGATCGGACTTGGCGTGGCGTAGGAGGAAGCCGGGGGTTTGCGATTGCCGAAGCGTCCTGCGATCGATCCCTCATAGACGGCGCCGCCTTCGTTGAGTTGCGAGTCCGGGCCGGTCCAGCCAACGCTTGGCGCGTGGCATTCGGCGCAGGACTGATTGCGATTTATGGATAACTGTCTATCGAAGAAGATCGTTCTTCCCAGCTGCTCGATCGGCGATGAGCCGGCTTCCGGGGGATCCGAGTAAGCGATCGTTGCAGACAAACTGATGAAAGCCGCCAGTACAGTTGCAGAACGTTTCATGTACACCTCCATGTGTAATGAGCATTCGAAACAATGGGTACATTGAGCACAGCAAGTATCTCAAGCGCGTGTGGCCTGCTATCCCAAGGCGCGGGCGAGAGTATAGTGAAGGTGGATGGGGTGCGGTACTGTATGAAAGAAATTGGCTGTGGCCGCCGGGCGACAAATTGTTTTATCGATTGTACGATCGTCTAGCGGCGGGGCATGATGGCTCTTGCGAACGTGTCTGGAATCTTCACGATGTAAACGCCCGCCCATGTGCTTTCTTCCTCGCCATCTTCGTCACCCGGCGCGTGAAGCGCGACCAAGTCATCGCCCAGCATACTTGCAGTGATGACGAGTTGAGAGTCTCGAAAGCCATCGCGTTCGATACCCACTGAACTGATTCTCGCGCCCGCCGGCGCTTCCGGATCGATGACAGCCGCGCCCATGGTGGTATCGATGACGGTCGCCAAGGGGAAGCCATTCGGACCGCGGCGAAGATAGATTCCGTCGATGAATGTTTCGTAGGTCAGGGAGTCGGGATCGATGTCGCCTGTTCGCGCTTTGAACGCGGCCGCGGAATTCGCGCCGCCACCTTGATTGCTTACCGCCAGGAATGCGGCCGAGCGCCAGCGCGGCGGTTCGGCATCGCCTTCGCCGCCACCCGTGCCGGGCGGATGGCCCGAGTAGGTCCAGTAAAGAAAATCATCGAAGCCGTCGATCCCGGCGTTGTCATCGCGAGTGCGGGCGAGCAATTTCGTCTTCCCGGAAGAAACATTGTGCACGAAGATGCCCTGGTTCACGGGAATCGGCTTGTCCTGCCAGCGCTCCGCCGTGCTTCGATCAGTGGCTGGATCTTCGTCGCGACAGTATTCAACGCGATCTCGATTGCCCTCGGTTGGACAGTGCAAGCGGAGCGTTTGGGTTTGTGTTCCCCATGTGCCCCAGAACGCTACATTGGCACCGTCGAAGGAAACACCCTCCCCGAAACGCGAGAATGTGGCGCCGCTAATGCCGGGAACGCTATCGCCGATGCTCATCAGCGTTTTGAGTGTCGGCGAGGGGCTGATCGTCGCCAGATATATGCCACCGTAGGTTGGATCATCCTCGTTGTCATAACCGACGAACACAACGCGTCCTTTTGCTGCGCTCGGCGGGGCGGTTGAGCCGAAGGTTATGCCGCTTACGCCCGCCGGCAAGTTGGGAATGACGCTTGCCGAATTGGCGATCAACTGCACGGCGGCATCGCCGCTGGATAAATCGCGATAAAAAATTCCGGTCTGCCTTACGCCGCCGACGCTGTAATTGCCTTTCGTCAACACCATGCCCTCGTCGGTGGGCGAGGGTGCGCCGGGGAATTGGTCAAAACGCGCGGGGGTCGCCACACCCGGGACCAAAAACTGTTCGAACCCGGGAACGAGGCCAAGCTGAGCCAAAGCAGTATTCAGGGAGACGCCATCGACGGCGGCGAAGACGCCTGACGTGCCGACCCGTGTTTCGCCGTCATCGGTGGTGTACCTCCACACCGGTTCGGAGTTGCCGCGGGTGGCGATAACGCGACCGCGAATGGCGCTGCGAGCAAACGATGGAAACTCGTTGAACGTTGCGCCGGTGTTGTTAGGGGCTGGCACATTCATCCCGCGCGTCGCGATAGGATAGAGCGTGCCGCCCTTCTTTGACATGTCGCGAGCGAAAACACCGCTTGCCGGCGGCTCGGGTCCGCGACTGCGACCGCGGAACACAACAAAGCCGTCCCGACTGACCGATGGAGGATTGTAGCTGTTGAATGGTCGCGCGGCGCTGTCCGCCGGCACCGTATCGCCGTTGTTGGCAACGGTGCGCCACTGCAGTGCGAAGGGCGCGGCGGCTTGATCGGCGGCGCTGGCGACACCGGCGAATAGCCCGAGCAGTGCGGCGGTTGCCACTGCGCGAAAGGTCGTCATGATTCTCCCTCCTTGCCGCGCGACCGCGTTAATTAGCGCGCAGGTTTGCCGCCGCCACCGCCACCGCCAATCTCGACCTCGACATACACCGCGCCGCCTTCACCCCGTGTCGCGCCGAGCGCCGTGAACTCAGTATTGCTCAGCAGTTGCGCCGGTTGCCTTTCGCCGAGGTTCGCGGCTTGGCTCGTGGCACCGAATGCGGTATTGAGGCCGCCGGGTGAGGTGCACAGGCCGCCGTGATTGGTGTCTCCTTCCAGAACAAAGGTCAGACGATACCAGCCGGCACCGGCAGAAAGGTTTTTGGTGTTCCAGTTGTACCCGTATAACAACATTCCGCCCGCATTGATCTCGGCGGAGTAACTGTCGTCCCAGGCGCGCAAATCGACCACGGGCGATCCCGCTAACGACCTCGGCCCCCAACTGCCTCCGCTTGGCTCGTAGGTCCACTCCAATGCTTGTCCCGGCGCGGTGACCTTTTGAATGAGTAATCGCGCGCAGCGGGAATAGACGGTGGCGTGTACCGGAATCTGTGTTGCGCCATCCTCGCCCGTCACTGACTTTTCACTGTCGGGGAGGGACTGAGTTCCGAGTTCATCGCCGCTACCCGGGCCGTAGTCGGAGCCGGCGGTCTCGAAAATGGACCGTTGCGTAAAGGGCACGGCTCCACTCATGGTGTGCTGAACGAAGCAATTGGTCGGGCTCGTGGCGGTACACGTGGTGCCGCCAACAAGATACTGCCCGAAGGGCGAGCCCGCTTCTTCGGCATTCTGGTACAGCACGAACTCGGTGCGGATCTGTTTAGATTTTATGACTACGCTGGACTCCAGCAGATCCCCCACGTCCACAGCGCTGACAGTGACCAGTGCGCCGCCGGCATCCGCTGCGGTCGGGTTGAATGCTTGCCACCGATTGGCCTCACGTTGCTGCAGCCACCACACCTTTTTGTCGGTGAGTTCGTCGCCAACAAAGCTCAAGCTGCCGTCGTCATTGGTTACCGTCGGCCGGCCGTAATAACAGAGGTAGGCGGCCGGTACCTCGGTGCCCGACGGAACGCCGCTTTCCTGCAAGCAGGCATCTCTGTCCGGCACGACGTCCGGAAAGGTCGCAAAGATCCATGAAGCAGGGTTTGAGCTCACGCTGGTGTTCCAATCCGGTGTGCGCACGTTGTCGGAAAAAATCACCGGATAGGAAAGGTTGTTCGATGCCGTCTCACCGGTCGGTGGTTTGTTTCCGCCCCCGCCGCCGCACGGTGGTGCGTCGCAGCCGGGTTTGAGGGCGAAGGCGCTGCCGCTGGCACCGAGCATGGTAATTACAGTAACGGCGAAAGGTAGAACGTTCTTTGAAGTGCTCATGTGCTCCTCCTTGAGCTACCAAAAAACGCATCCGCAGTCTGTTGCCGCGGCGTTACCGAGTCGGTTGATGTAGAAGATTGTTGTGCTTATGCGCGCTGTGGAAAGCTAGCACGCTGCTGGCGTGGGAACAAGTCGCCCCGCAGCGTTACGTGCAGGGATCTGCGACCGCGATACGGCCGGGCATTTGTCCACTTTGTACTATGTCGAGAGATGATCGGTCTCGAACGGTGAGTCGAGGGCTCACCCGCCGACAATTGCCCCGACGATGAACGCCACCAATCCGGCCAGCGTCCGAGTGGATGCAGCGGTGGTGCCCGCAGTCGCGCCCTGAAGTCCGCCCCCGTCATGCCTCGAGTTTCTCGGTTGGCGCCCAACTGGATCGCAAGTTACCTTCGAAATGGGATTGTTCAGCACGTCGTCAATGGTGCCATTGTTTTTATAAAGCGGCGCAATTTCGCCGACTTGGCTGTTTTCAAAGTTGTCCTGGCCCACGGCATTCTCCTCGACTGCGACCGTCTGTCCGTGGATGTAGCGGGCGAGCGAGGATTTTGATTATGGGTTGGCGACAGAGCGTCGAGAAAAAGGCGTGACGCCCGTCACGTTTCGGAGTGCCGTCCCGTTAGTGAGCGCGCAACCGCTTTCTGATATGGCCAAGTTGATGGCGAACGGTAGGGCGGACGAACCGGGCATTTTTCATTGGTGTTGACGGCGTAAATCCGCCGGTCTATCAGTCAACTACATGGTTGAACGAACAGAGCAGCTAGATTTCCTTTTCTTGGCGCTGGCGGACGCCACCCGGCGCAGTATTCTCGCGCTCGTGGCCGAGGCGGAGTTGAGCATCGGCATGATCGCTCAGCATTTCGATCTGACCTTTGCCGCGATTTCCAAGCACATCCAAGTGCTGGAAAGGGCGAACCTGATCCGCAAGGAACGCCGCGGCAAGGAGCAGATGGTGTTGATCGTGCCCGCGTCTTTGACGGTGGCGCGGGAGCATATCGCTCGCTACGAGCAGATGTGGGAAGAGCGCTTCCTAAGACTGGATGCGCTGTTGAATGACAGTGCGACGCAAGAATCTCCGACGAAAACAACGAAATCCAGAAGGAGTGCCGCCCATGGAAAAGCAAAGCGTTACCAAAGACCTCGCCAATAAGCGGATCATCATCAGGCGCGGGTTCGCGGCCGATGTGGCCGGCGTGAAGAACCCCGATATGCCGTCGACCACGCAGGAACTCGTGTCGCGGTTGCTTTGAATGTCTCACGTTTGCCGCTACAAGAAGTAGGTCACTGAGTGGGCGGGCGCGGACTGTCGCGTTGGGCTTCGATGCGGTCGAGCAGGGATTCGAATCGAGGTGAGCGCCTCGCGCGTTGTTTGAGCCAAAGCCACGAGCGAGGCGAGTTGCGCATGATCAGGGGCAGTCCGATCAGCATCAACGGTATGCCCAACGGAATCGGCGTCCAAAAGACGACGAAGCCGGTAACTACGAAAACGCCGCCCACACCGGCGCTTAACGTTTTGCGCATTGATCGCCCTTGATCAAGGATGGGATGGATTGACTCACACAGTAGTGGAGTTGCGGCGCCAGGGCAAGTCGTGCCGTCACAGACGCAGCGGCGTTGCAACCAAAGGCAACGGGGTTACAATTGACGCAGATCGTCGTCGTGGGGATTGGCACATGCAACTAACAAGCGCGCTCAACGCCTGGGGTTCGCCCCAGTTCGCGGATATTCTCAAGCAGGAGCTGCAAGCGATGCCGGTGGAGGCGTTGCCGTTGCAGCAGGGGTTGGAGAGAACCAGCCATGTGCTCGATGCGCCGCGCAGCGTCATGGTTATCGCCTCGAACGACAGTGGCGACGCAATTTGCGCCACAGTAGGCGTGTTCTACAGCGGCATTCTCGCCGGCTGCAGTTGCGCCGACGATCCCACGCCGGTCGAACCGGTGCCCGAGTATTGCGAAATGCGCATCGAGATCGACAAGGCAACCGGGGAGGCGACGGCGGCGCTGGTGGGGTAATATCGAGAACGGCCGCGGACGCCGCATCCGCAATTGCGCAGGGGCGGCATCCTTCGGCGAAAATTTACTGAATCTCGAAAGTGCCCATCATGCCTCGTTCTTCGTGTTCCAGAATGTGGCAGTGATAATAATAGAGTCCGGTGTTAATCACGGGGTCGAAGCGGCCGATGAAACGCACCGTCTCGCCGGGTTGCACCAGCACGGTATCTTTCCATCCCAGATCGATTCCGCTGGCCGGAACATTGTTGCGGTCGAGGATCTGCCATTGAATCGCGTGGGCGTGGAAGGGATGGGCCATGCCGGAGGTGTTGCTGATGGCCCAGATTTCGGTCGCGCCGTTGGGAACAACTTCGTCGATCCGGTTTACATTGAAACGCTGGCCGTTGATCACAAAGCCCATCATCCCGCCCGTGCTCATGACAAAATTGCGGGTGTTGTTCGCGTCGTTGGCGGTGAGGCGCTGATAGATATCGGCGTTCGCCGGTAGGCTGCTATACAGCGTGACGTCGTCGGTCACCGCGGTCGTGACATTGAAGCGCACCACCGCCAGGTTGTTCATCGACCGATTGATCAGGGCCAGGCTGTCGTTGACGCCGGTGCCGCGGAAATCCACCACGATCTCGGCGCGTTCGCCGGCGCCGAGGACGATGCGATCGGTCGCAACCGGCGCCGGCAGCAGACCGCCGTCGGTGGCAACGACTCTGAATGTGGCGCCGTTGCTCAGCCCGAAGTCGTAGGTGCGCGCATTGGATCCGTTGAACAATCGGAAGCGGTATTGGCGGGTTTCGACGTTCAAGGTCGGCTGTTCCACGTTATTGACCAGCACCCGATCGCCGAGCATGCCCATCATTCCCACCATCATTCCGCCGTAAACCAACGGCCGGACGCCGCTGCCGTTGTCGGCCGCGAAGCTGCGATCCTGGATCAGCAGTGGGACGTCGTAGTTGCCCGCCGGAATCTGTTTGTTGGCTTCGAGCGCATCGGTGATGTCGTCCGTGACCACGAACGCGCCAGCCAAGCCGTTATAGACCTGCGTTGCCGTGGTGCCGTCGGCGTGGGGATGAAACCAGAGCGGTCCGCCTGCCTGCTGGATTTGAAAGTTGTAGGTGTGCGACGTGCCGGGCGCAATGGGCGATTCGGGTCCGCCATCCTGTATCGCCGGAATCTTGAACCCGTGCCAGTGAACGGTGGTGTCTTCGCCGAGATTGTTTTGTACGTTTATGGTGACGTTGGTGCCGCGTCGGGCTTTGATGACCGGCGGCAGCTGTAAGCTGTTGTACCGCATCATCGGCGTCGTCCAACTGCCGGTGGGGGTGTCGACCCGAACCGGGACGTTGGTGTCGGCGGTCAAGTTATATGTGGCGGAGGTATCGTTGGGGTTGCCATCGGCGTCGCTCAGCACGGGCAGGAACTGGAACGCGGCCTGCGTGGTCGGTGCCGGCGTTACCGGCGACGTAATCGGTGGCGTTGTCGGCGGCGTTGTCGGTGAAGTAATTGGAGGCGTCACCGGCGGAGTCGTGCCGGGCGTCGGTGAAATGGGTGACCCCGACCCGGGCAACCCCGGCGTCCCGCCTGGCATCGGCATCATATTGGCTTGTTCGTCGGCCTGGGCGGCGGGGGGTGGATTCGCGCCGGGCTGTGGAGAATTGTCGGTGTTGTCCGGTTTGGATCCCCCGCCGCCACAGGCAACCAGAGATACAATTGCGGCTCCCACAAACAGATCGCGAATCAGCATACACGTCCCTCCTAACTATGAGCGATTTTTGGTGAATTTTTGTGCGCGAACAGGGCGCGCGCGGGGAAGCTGCACACCGTTTCCCAAACCTTGGGTCGCAGGCTAACAGCCGGAAGTGGGGAAACCAATTGTGGCTTTTCCCTATAAGTGCGCGCTTATATAGAGGGTCGCGACGCTTTGTTGCTCAGCAGTGGCTACTCGGCGGACGTCGATCCGCGCCGACTAGCCCCAAATCCTCGCAACCCCGCAATCCCAATGGCGAACAGCGCCAGTAAGACAGCGACATAAAGAACACCGGCTGGATCAGTCCAGTCCACAACCGGATATCGCACGAGATTGGTCGCATGAAGCAGTACGCCGATGACATAGGCCGCGCTTGCGACGAGGATGCGGACGTAGTCATTTTCCCGCGCGCCGACGATCAAACTCATGCCAATGGCCATATAGAAACTGCCCACCATACGGGCGGTGAGGGGTGTCAAGGGCCATGGCCACAGCAACTCAGCGCTGGCGGGTACGGCAAACAATATCGCGCCCAGGACAAGCATCACGGCGCCGAGCACGCGCATGATTGTGCGCAGCGAGTTGGGCAGCGGGGCCGTGCGCGGCGGATCGTCGCCAGGGGTGCGCGACTGCGCCCGCAGCGTGACCGCCAATCCGGGCACGAGCACAATGTAGAGAAACATCCAGCTCCATGCCCAGCCCTTGGCGCTCGGTACGGCGCTGTCGAGATGAAACTTGTCGATGTGAAGGAGCGACGCGATCAGAATCGCGATCAATCCTGTCGCCACCACCCACACGCCCACGCGCACGTTGGCCCACAGAGGTTCGCGCAGCGCCAGCAGCAGCGCGACGGCGACCGTTAAATAGCCCGCGCCGAGAAAAGCCGCTGTCGCGGGCGGTTTGATGGTCCACGCAAAGTAGGTCGATGTTTGCGTGCTCAGGAAATACAGCGAGATTCCCGCCGCGGCCACGAACACGGCGGCGAGAGTGATAAAAATGCGCGCGCCCCGCGACACCTGCGCGATGGTCGTCGATTCGACCATAACTGCACCTCCTTTCAGATATGCGGCATCGATTGTCCGGGTTTTTATATGCCTGCGCAACAACAGACCGTCGCCGCCGGAGAGGTTGTTACTTGCGCCGCCCGCGACTATAAAACAATCTATGGCTTCAAAACCAAAACGGGCCGCGCGTGGGGCAGGCTGGGCCAAGTTGCCGCGCGACCAGCTTCTGGATATGCGCGTCTGCGATCTTGGGCTCACCATCAAGGGCGGGCCGCTCCAAGCGCCTTTGGCGCAGCTGCACCGCGAGTTGGACCAGCGCGCCTTTGTTTTCCGCCCCCATGTTTGGCTGTCCGACGAGTGGTTTTGCCCCGACGGCATACCCGGCTTTGCGATCCCGTTCTTTTTGGCGCACCCGA
Source organism: Pseudomonadota bacterium (assembly GCA_021821045.1). GTDB lineage: Bacteria > Pseudomonadota > Gammaproteobacteria > JAADHS01 > JAADHS01 > JAKACW01. The sequence goes on along the minus strand of JAKACW010000103.1, from coordinate 1,036 downwards.
AGCTCAAACGCCTGGAAACGGACATGGTGATGGAGGCCGAGGGCGGCAACCGGCAATGGTGTATGAAACTACTGCGCCACGAAACCGCCCATGCCCTGCTCAATGCCTACAAGCTGGACCAGCGGCCCGAGTGGAAGCGCATTTTCGGACGACCCACGCAGCGTTACCCCGACAGCTATCTGCCCCGGCCCTACAGCAAGCGCTTTGTGGTGCATCTGCCCAATTGGTACGCCCAAGCCCATCCCCACGAGGACTGGGCCGAAACCTTTGCCGTGTGGCTGCGGCCCCAGTCCGATTGGCGCCGCCGCTATCACAAATGGCCCGCGCTCAAGAAGCTCGAATTTGTCGACAGCCTCATGAAAGAAATCCGCCAGGCGAAGCCCAAGTTGCGCAACCAGAATACCGAGCGCGCCGTGGCGAAACTGCGCATGACGCTGCGCGAGTACTACACCGACAAGGTTGCGCGCTATGGCAGCAACAGCCCGGAGTTTTTCGATCGCGACCTTACCCGGCTGTTCTCCAATGCGCCGGAGCATTCGCGCAACGAGAAGGCTTCGCGCTACATTCGGCGCGAGCGCCGTCAGGTGGCGCAGATTGTCGAGCGCTGGACGGGCGAATACCGCTACCGCATCAACGAAGTTTTGAACGAGATGATCGAGCGCTGCGACGAGCTGAAGCTCCGGGTGGGCGCCGATGATGTAACGCTGCGCCCGGAGTTCTGCTCCTGCGTAACCATGATTGTCATGAACAAGCTGTTCAGCGACGGCTTTCACGTGTCCTTATGAAAAGTCTGCGGGTTATTCTGCTGGTTCATCCCGACTTGGCGCCGCCCGAGGATCTGGTGGACGAGAAGGATCCGCGTATCGGCAAGTACCGCACCGAATTCGATGTGAAGAAGGCGCTTGCGCAATTGGGTCATGAGGTGCGGGTGGTGGGCATTTACGATGACATCAACCCGCTGCGCCAGGCCGTGGACGAGTTCAAGCCGCACATTGCCTTCAATTTGCTGGAGGAGTTTGCGGGGCAGGGTGCAGAT
>JAKACW010000102.1 GCA_021821045.1 Pseudomonadota bacterium | reverse complement strand
TACCAGCGGCAGAATGTAGGTTTCCTGACCCACTCTCACCAACTGCCCATCCAGAATCGCCAGTGTCAGCGGCAATCGAATGGTGAACTTCGACCCTTTTCCCGGCCAGGACTGGACCTCGACGCTACCGCCGAGGTCCTTGATATTGCGCCGCACCACGTCCATGCCCACGCCGCGGCCGGATACGTCGCTGACCTGCTCGGCGGTGGAGAATCCGGGCTGGAAGATCAAGTCATAGATCTTCTCGTCCGTCAGCGCCTCCTCAGGCCCGATCAGTCCGCGCTCCCGTGCTTTAGCGAGAATCTTGTCGGCGGGAAGTCCGCCGCCATCATCGGAGATCTCGATGACGATGTTGCCGCCCTGATGAAACGCGTTGAGATGGATCGTGCCCATCTCCGGTTTGCCCGCCGCCAACCTCGCTTGCGGCGTCTCGATGCCGTGATCCAACGAGTTGCGGACCAGGTGAACCAGCGGGTCGCCGATCTTTTCCATAACCGTCTTGTCCAGCTCGGTGCCTTCGCCGGAAAGCTGCAGCTCGACCTTCTTGCCGAGCTTCGTGGACAAATCGTGAACCATGCGGGGAAAGCGGTTGAACGCAAAACTGATGGGCAACATCCGGATGCGCATGACGCTTTCTTGCAGCTCCCGCGTGTTGCGCTCAAGCTGGCTCAATCCTTCCTGCAGCTTGACGAGCTTGCTCATATCGAAGTCTTCGCCCAATTGATTGAGCATGGACTGGGTGATGACCAATTCGCCCACCATATTGATCAAGGCGTCCACCTTGTCGATGCCGACGCGAATGGACCCCGCATCTTGCGTCAACGCGACCTTGCGTCTATCGCCGGCGGCGCGCCGCTCATCTTCACGGCGCTCGTCGGCGGGCGGAGCGAGGTGCAACGCGGGCTGTCCGCGCGCCTCGGTCGACGCCGCCGGCTCTCGGTTAGCAGTCGGGGCGGGCGCTGCATTGGGCGAAGCCGAGTGAGCATGCTCCTCGATTCGCAGATCGCAATCATCCTCTACCCACTCGAACACTTCCTTGACCTGCGCCGCGGTTGCATCGCCCTGCAGGCGAAGCTCCCAGCCGAGGTAGATTTCCTCCGGGTCCATGTCGACCAGGGCCGGCAGCGCGCTGATATCACAAACGGTGGTCAACTCGCCGAAAGTCGCCAATTCGCGCAACATCCGCAGGGGTTCGTTTCCGGTCTTCAATAGGTGAGGCTTGGGACGAAAATGAACGGTGAAATGTGAACCCGCGGTCGGACCCGCCGGCTGTTGCGCCGCTGGATCGCTCGCCGCCGCACCGCTCTGGCCAAGTTCGCGCTGGATCCGATCCGCCACCGCGCGGACCTTCGCCTCGTCGTACTGCGACTGATCCCGATGGGCGGCGAGCATCTCGCGCAGCACATCGACCGACGACAGCAAAAGATCCACCATAGGTTGGGTAACCGATCGGCGGCCGTCGCGCATTTCGTCCAACAAAGTCTCGACGCCGTGAGTAAAGTGCGCAACATCCTGCAGTCCGAAGGTGCCGCTGCCGCCCTTGATCGAATGGGCGGCGCGAAAAATCGTATTGATCGTCTCGCCGTCGACCGCGCCCACATCCATGTTGAGCAGTGCGTTCTCCATGACGTCGAGTCCCTCGAAGCTCTCCTCGAGGAACGTCTTGAGAAACTGGCGCATATCGAACGCCATGGCAGACTAACCCAGAACTTTCTTGATCGTGGCCAGAAGCTGATCTGGATTAAACGGCTTGACCAGCCAGCCGGTCGCCCCAGCCGCTTTACCTTCTTGCTTCTTGTCGGCGCTGGATTCGGTGGTGAGCAGAAGAATGGGCGTGAATTTGTAGTTGGGTAGCGTGCGCAGTTGTTTGATTAGGCTGATGCCATCCATGTTAGGCATGTTGACATCGGTCAGAACAAGGTCCGCTTTCGACGAATTTGCTTTGGTCAACGCGTCCTTTCCATCCACCGCTTCGACGACGTTGTATCCCGCGCCCTTGAGCGTAAAGCTCACCATTTGTCGCATGGAAGCCGAGTCGTCAACCGCCAGTATTGTCGCCATGATCGAATCCTCTTTCGACGAATTGTCTCGAACTAGTTGCCGGTTTGTAGTTCATCCGGGAGCCGCAAATGACTGCTGAGATCGAGCAGCAGCGCGACGTTGCGCAAAGTATCGGAAACATCCTGCCAGGAGACCGCAATGGACTTGCCGTTTGCATCTTGGACAAAAGCGCTGAGCAGTTGCACGCCGGCCGTATCCACTTGCGCGACTGCCCCGCCCTGGAGCACCACGCTGCGCTGGGTCTGCACGACGTCGCTCAATTGTTGCCACAGCGGCTTGACCGTCGTGATGTCGACGACCTCGCCTAGAACAACAACATGCGGATCCGCCCCGGAAACATCGTCCTGTGACATTGCCCCACCCCTTGAAACACGCAAACTTCCCGAACGTAACGTTTAGGCATATCGGCGATGCGGGGCACGGCTTTAGGTTTAACAGCGAATTTCGCCGACATGCTGACACTTACAAACACGAAACAAATTCTAAGCGGAATGACTCCCACATCTAACGAGGATCGTGATGAGCTTTTAGAATAATTCCAATGTACAGGGATGTGCGATGGTTGCGCGCTAGCACGTGGGAGCGGTTTCCTACCGCGATTCTTCGTCCAACTCAATCGCGGAAGGATCCGCTCCCACAATGGGTTCGGTGCTTGGCTATCTAATCTTCATCGGCGCCACTGCTTCGACGCCGTTGCGCCCGGTCGTCGCTCTCTTTCTGCACCTTCTTCTCTTCTTTTTGTTGCTCGTTGGCATGCAGGCGATCGATGGCTTTATCCAGAGACTTGGTTTTGGTGCGCAATGCCAACCACTTTTTCTTCCGCTTCTCGTGTTCGGCTCTACTCAACTCGACGAGCTTGGTCTGTTCACCAATGACGTAGTCCAACCGAACAAGGAATGCTTTGAAATCCTGCAGCTGCAGCGCGCTGCGCGGCGAACCGCCGCTTGATGAAAACTTCGTCAGATATTCCTTTCGATATGCCACGAGTTCTTCGAGGCGACGTTGACGCTCTTCCATCACGCGCAGGCTTTCCGCCATGTACTTTGCCGCTTTCTGCTCCCGATCCTCGGCGACCCGCCGTACCGGCTCGAGACGTCCTGACTTGGTCATTGGCTAGCCACGGCGCGTCATCCCAAAAGCGCGCCCAATTCTTTCAGCGACTGCGGCAAGGCAACCGCTTGATTCATATTCTGTTGAAGAAACTCAGCCAACTTGGGGTGATACTTCACCGCCTCGTCGATGCGCGGATCGGAACCGGCGCTGTAGGCGCCCACGCTGATCAAATCCTTGCTCTGTTGATAGGTCGAGTAGAGCTTCTTGAAGCGGCGCATCTGTTCCTGATGCTTGGCGTCGGTGATGTCCGGTGCGGCGCGGCTGATGGACGCTTCGATATCGATGGCGGGATAGTGGCCCTGGTCCGCCAATTGGCGCGACAGGACAACGTGTCCATCCAATATGGCCCGCGCCGCGTCGGCGATGGGGTCCTGCTGATCGTCGCCCTCGGCGAGTACCGTGTAGAAGGCCGTGATGGAACCACCCGTGGTGTCGCTGTTGCCCGCCCGCTCAGCCAGTTGGGGCAGTTTGGCGAACACGGACGGCGGATAACCTTTGGTGGCCGGCGGCTCGCCAATGGCCAAGGCGATTTCTCGCTGCGCCTGGGCGAAGCGCGTCAGGGAATCCATGAGCAACAGAACTTGCTTTCCCTGATCGCGAAAGTATTCCGCAATGCTCGTGGCGAGCATTGCGCCGTGCAGCCGCATGACCGGCGATGTATCGGCGGGACTCGCCACTACCACGGCCCGCGCCATGCCGGTCTTGCCCAGCGTGTTGTCAATAAAATCCTTGACCTCGCGGCCGCGCTCGCCGATCAAGCCGACGACAATCACATCCGCCTTGGTAAAGCGCGTCATCATGCCCAGCAGCACACTCTTGCCCACGCCGCTGCCCGCGAACAATCCCAGCCGCTGGCCACGGCCTACCGTCAGCAAGGCATTGATGGCACGGATGCCGACGTCGAGGGGTTGTTTGATGGGCCGCCGGGACAATGGATTAATCGGACGGCCATTCAATGGCACTCGGTGCGTGAACACCACCGGCCCCTTGCCGTCCAGAGGTTGACCCCGGCCGTCGATGACGCGCCCGAGCAAGTCGGGCCCAACCGGCGCCTCGTACATCTCGCTGGTGGGAATGACCCGGGCGTCGGGCACCAAGCCGTGCAACTCGCCGATGGGCATTAGATAGGTCTTTTCGTTGGCAAACCCAACCACTTCCGCTTCGATCTTCTGCCCGCCGATGCCCACCACTACGCAGCGTCCGCCGATAGGCGCTTGGCAACCCACCGCCTCCAAGGTCAAACCGACCATGCGCGTCAGCTTGCCCTCCACGACCAACGGCAACGGCGCGGCGATTCGCTCCCGCGCTGAACTCAGCTCAGTCAGCCACTTCGATTTTCTTTCCCACGGCTGGCCTTTTAACGTGGTCATGTCCCGTCCGCTTCGCCCTCCCGCTCTCCGCCGAACAGCGTGGCGGCGATGGCGGTCAAGCGTTTCTCCAGGGTGGCGTCGATCTGGGACGTCTCGGAAACGACGCGGCAATCGCCGCGGGACAGCGCGGGATCATCGACCAACTCCCAGCGCTGACTCTTTTCGTCCAGTGTCAACATGCCGCGCAGCGTGGCGGCATCCTCGGGATGCACGCGAATTTGAATTGTGCGGTTGGCCAGCGGCAGTTGATTCAGCGCTTCGCGCACGATGCCCATCATGTGACCCGGATCGGCCTTCAGCTCGCGCCGAATAATCTGGCGCGCAATGGCGATGGACAGCGTCACCAGCTCTTCTTGAACGGTCGCGTCCAGTTGCTCGAGGGGATTCGCCAATGCGTTGAATACACTTTTCAGCCGATCGGCTTGAGCGCGGACCTCGGCCTCGCCTTTCTTGCGTCCTTCCGCGTAGCCGGCCTCATAGCCTTCCTTGTGAGCCTGCTCCTGCAGCGCCTCCAGTTTGGCGGCGGTGAGCACGGACGGCGACGACGGACTGCCCTTGGTGCTCTCCATGGCCAGTGTGCGCCAACGCTCCAGCTCCTCAGTGTCGTCGCTTCGGATAAGCTTAGACAAACTGCTCGCCTCCGCCGCCGCCCAGCATGATGTCGCCGGACTCCGCCAAACGGCGCGCGATGGCCAGAATTTCCTTCTGCGCCGCTTCCACTTCTGACAAACGGACCGGCCCCTTCGCCTCCAAGTCGTCGGCCAGCATTTCCGCCGCGCGCTTGGACATGTTCTTGAAGAATTTTTGCTTGAGCCCCTCGTCGGAACCCTTCATTGCCAGTAGCAGCGAGTCGGAAGACACCTCGCGCAACAGCGTTTGAATGCTGCGATCGTCCAGATCGGCCAAATTCTCGAACACAAACATGTGATCTTCGATGGTCTGGCCAAGATCGCTATCGATCTCCTTGATGGCGTCCATCACTTCGCCTTCCAGCGAGCTGTCCAAAAAGTTTAGGATGTTGGCCGCCGCCTTGGTGCCGCCCACGCTTGAAGACTTCACATTGCTGCTACTGGAGAACTGTTTCTCCATGATGTCATCGAGTTCGATCAGCGCGTTGGGTTGAATGCCATCCAACGTCGCGATGCGCATAATAACGTCGGGCCGCGCCCGCTCCGGCAACAGCGACAGCACTTCTGCCGCGTGATCCGGATCGAGATAGGACAACACGATGGAGATGATTTGGGGATGCTCCTGACGGATGACTTCGGCGACGGCGCGAGGATCCATCCACTTTAGCGCTTCCAAACCCTTGCTGTTGCGGCCCATCAGGATGCGGTCGATCATGCCCGTGGCTTTGTCTTCGCCTAGCGCATCGACCAATACTTTCTTGATGTACTCGTCGGAACCGACACCCAAATTGGTTTGGTTGTCGATGGTTTCGACGAACTCCGCCAGAACTTTGTTGACTTGTTCTTTGGTAATGCTGCTGAGGTTGGCCATGGCGAGACCAACCTTTTGAACCTCCTTGGGGCCCAATTGACGCAATACCTGGGCGGCATCCGCCTCGCCCAAGGACATCAATAGAATGGCGGCGCGTTCGCCGCCGTCGAATGATCCGCCGTCAGCCATCTTCGCCTACCCATTGACGCACGACTTTCGCCACCCGCTTGGGATCCTGCTGCACCATGCTCTTGGCCGCGTTTAAGTTGGCATCGTAACTTCCCGACGCCGCGGGCAAGTGGGGCAACTGCCCGGCGGTGGCCATGGCCAGCATCTCCGGTGTGAGCGACTGTAGCTCGACGCTCGGCGGCGGTAGGGCCGCGCCCTTCTCCGCCAAGCTGCGCATGATCGGCTTCAGAACCCCGAAGGCGATCAACACCACTGCAATCACACTACCGAGAATCTTCGCCGCCTGCCAAACCCAGGGCTGCTCGAGCAGCGGCGCGTCCGGCAACGGTTCCGCCGGCGGCGGTGTGTTGAAGGATGAATTGATCACCGTCACCGAATCGCCGCGCCGCGCATCGAAGCCGATGGCTTCTTTCACCAAGGTGGCGATCCGCTCGATCTCTTGTTCGGTAAGCGGCGTGCGCGTCGTCTCACCCGTCTCGCTTGTTGCCATGCGGTCATCCACAACCACCGCCGCCGACAAGCGGCGCATATTGCCGCTGGGCGCTTTGGTGTGGCTAATGGTTCGATCAAGCTCGTAATTGCGCGTGACTTGCTTGTTGGAGCGGACGTTCGGCGAACCGGCGCCGGCCGCGGTCGCCTCCGCGCCGGTGGTGCCGCCCGCCGGCGGTTGATTAGTCAGCGCGCCGGGCACTCCGCCGTTGGCGGCGCCCGCGCCGCTGGAAGTATCTTCCATGGACTGTTCGCTGCGAATGGCCGGCAGATCCGGGTTGAAGCTCTCCTGCGTCTGCTCCGTGAGGGTGAAATCCAACTCGGTGCTGACTTGCGCCTGCACGCCGCCGACACCGACGATGGGCGAGATGAGTTCGACAATGCGCTTGGTCAGATATTCTTCCAGTTGCTTGCGATAGTTGAACTGGCTGGTGGTCATGCCCATTTGAGCGGAACGATCCGGCGCGGACAGCAAACGGCCCTTTTGATCGATGACCGCCACATGCTCGGTTTCCAAATTAGGCACGCTCGAGGCAACAAGATGGGTGATGGACGCAACCTGCCCGTCGTCGAGATTGCGCCCGGCAAACAGGTTAACGAAAACCGAGGCGCTGGGCTGCTTCTGATTGCGCACGAAAACGGACTGTTTGGGGATCGCCAGGTGTACCCGGGCGCTCTCCACGCTCTTCATGCTTGAAATGGTTCGCGCCAACTCACCCTCCAAGGCGCGCTGAAAGCGGGCCTTTTCCATGAACTGACTGGTGCCGAAACCCGTATCCTTGTCCAGCAGCTCGAAGCCGTTGGCCGAACTGTTGGGCAAGCCCTGGGACGCCAGTTTGAGGCGCGCGTCGTGAACTTTGTCCGCCGGCACCATGACCGCGCCCGTGCCGGACAGCTCAAACGGTATCGCCGACTTTTGCAGCGCGTCCGTGACTTCCATCACGTCCTTCTCCGACAGACCGGTGTAGAGCGCAGTAAAGTTGGGCGTGCGAGCCCAGAACGCCGCTGTGATCCCGATGGCGATGCTCGCGGCAAGGCCGACGAACAAGCCGAGCTGGCGCAGCATGGGCAAGGAACCCATGCCTTGCGCGCTAAGGGTTAATTGACCTCGTTTTTCTTCTGCCATAGACCTCTATTCCTGCGCTATTGTGGGAGCGGTTTCTGACCGCGATTCTTAACCCGACTCATCGCCTCCGAAAATTCATATCGCGGAATGATCCGCTCCCACAAACGTTAAATGGGCATGTTCATTATTTCTTGGTAAGCGTTCACCAATTTGTTGCGCACCTGGGTAATCGCCTGAAACGACACGCTGGCTTTCTGCACCGCCACCATCACCTGCGACAAATCGACGTTGGGATCTCCCACCTGAAACGCTTCCGACAGGCGATTGGCTTCCTGCTGCACCTCGTTCACGTGATCGACGGACTGCTTCAAGATCGACGAGAAATCGACGCGCTCGGTCGTTGACTCCAAGCCCTGCGCCGGCTGTAGGCGCGCTTGGGCCGCCAGTGTGCGCATTTGATTCAGAACTTGATTGATGTCGATGTCACTCATGATTCGCTACCTTCTGCTTCGTTTCTTTGTGGGAGCGGCTTCCTTCCGCGATTCTTCGCCACATCGATCGCGGAATGATCCGCTCCTACAAACAACCACTTTCCGTTCCATCGTGGGAGCGGTTTCCTACCGCGATTCTTCGTCGATTCGATCGCGGAATGATCCGCTCCCACGGAAAACCATCCACTACACCGGAATTGCCACACCCTCTTCCCGCATGCGCGCCAGCTTGTAGCGTAACGTGCGCGGGCTAATGCCCAGTTTCTCGGCGGCGGCCTTGCGGCTGCCGTTGCCGGCAATCAACGCGTCGATAATCAGGCGGTGTTCCCTCACCTTTAAATCTCCCCCTAGTGAACCGGCGTCGGCCGCCGCAGCGTCGGCGGGTGCGGCGTCGTGCTCCACGTGCTCGAGATGAATGGCCGCCGGCGTGATTTCGTTGCCGCTCATCAGAATCAACGCGCGCTGCAAGACATTGTCCAGTTCACGCACATTGCCCGGCCAGGCGTGGTCGCTCAACATGGCTTTCGCTTCGTCGCTGAGTCGCGGAATCGGGTTGCCCGGCGCGGTGCGACGGGCGATCAGCGCCTCGGCCAAGGGCACAATGTCCTGGGCGCGGCTGCGCAGCGGCTTGAGGTTGATGGGGAACACGTTCAAGCGGTAATACAAATCCTCGCGAAACAGACCCTTCGCCACTTGCTCCTTGAGATTGCGGTTCGACGTGGCCAACACGCGCACGTCCAACGCGATGGTCTTGCGCCCGCCCAGGCGCTCCACTTCCCGCTCCTGCAAAACGCGCAACAGCTTGGCTTGCAAACCAAGATCCATTTCCGAAATTTCATCGAGCAGCAGCGTCCCGCCTTGGGCCTGTTCGAACTTGCCGGGCGTGGTCTGATAAGCGCCGGTAAACGCGCCCTTCTCGTAGCCGAACAGTACCGCTTCCAGCATGTTCTCCGGAATGGCGGCGCAATTGATGGCCACGAACGGCCCTTTGGCCCGCTTGGAGCAACGGTGAATAAACCGCGCGATGACTTCCTTGCCGGTGCCGCTTTCACCACCGATCATCACGGTCGCTTCGGTGGCTGCGACGCGGCGGGCCAGATTGACGATGTCGGTGCTGGTCTTATCCACCGCCACCAGTCCGTCGTCGGCACGGCACGCGGCCGTAGTTCCGGAAATCAGCCGCCCTGCCGTCGCCACCAGCGCATCGGCATCGAACGGTTTGACCAAATAGTCTGCCGCCCCTGCGTGCATGGCCTGCACGGCGCGCTCGATGGTGCCGTAGGCCGTCATGAGCACAACGGGCAACGACGGATTCTTGCTCTTGGCTTCCTTGAGGAACTCGATGCCGTCCATGGGCTTCATTTGCACGTCGGAAATGACCAACTGCACCGAGTGGCGGTCGAGAAAGTCCAGCGCTTCGCGGCCGTCGGCCGCCGCGCGAACGTCGTAGTCGGACAAGCGCAAGGTATCCACCAACGCCTCGCGCAAACTAACATCGTCTTCCACGACCAGAATAGTGGGCTGCGTCATCACACTACCTCTTTCTTATTTAATCCCATGGCACTTGCCGCGCTGTGTCCGCTGACAAGCAATGAATCATCGCGAAACGCCGGCAAGCGAATCTCGAACTCGGTGCCGCGATCGGACTCGCTGGCAAAATCGATAGAACCGCCGTGCGCGAGCACTACGCTGCGCACGACAGCCAGGCCCAAGCCCGTGCCGTTGGCGCGTGTGGTGAAAAACGGTTCGAAAACGCGCTCTTTGACATCGGCGCGGATACCGGGGCCGTCGTCGGCGACACGAATGACGACCTCGTCGCCGTCCGCGACGACGTTGATACGCACCGTGACACCCGGGCCGCCGGCATCCATGGCATTGGTTACCAAGTTCTGCAGCGCACCGAGCATGACGTCTTTGTTGCAGGCGATCAGCGTCGACAGCAGCGGATCCTCGATAATCAGTTTGGCTTGACGGTCGTTGAGCACGTGCTCCATTCCTCCCGCCAAGTCGTGAATCAATTCGTCGGTCGCCACGCGGGCCAGAGCCAGATCGCTGCCGCGGGCAAAACCCAACATGTCGTTGACCATGGTATCGAGGTGACGCAAGCGCGAGGTAAGCTTGCCGAGCACCGCGTCGCGGTCCCCGGCCTGCAATCGCTCGCCGCGCAGTTGAGAAACTTGCAGCAGCGCCGTCGCCAGAGGCGTGCGCAACTGGTGGGCAATGGACGCCACCATTTCGCCCATAGCGGATAGGCGGCGATGACGATCGAGGGAATGCTGCAGGCGACGCGTTTCCGTCACATCCTGCAGCAAGATGATTTGTCCGGGTTCGCCATTGAGTTGGCTGACGGAAAGACTGACACGGCGCGTACCGACGATCCATTCGCCCGGCTCTTCCGGCGCTTGGGTCAGGGCGCGCGCGGCGACGTCACGCCACGGGCGGTCCAACAGTGATTCGGCGAGCAGCGTTTGGGCGACCCCATTGCACTCGCGCACGATGCCCTCGCCGTCGACCACGATGACGGCCGCCGGCAACGCATCGATCAACTGCTGCAGGCGCAGCGCTAAACGCTCCTTCTCCGCCAGTTGATTCAACCGTTCGCTGCGCGCCGCCGCCAACTCCTCGGTCAGGAGGGCAACCCGGTTTTCCAACGCCGAGTAGGCCAACAGCAACTGCTCGGACAGATCATTGAACGCGGAAAACGCGCCCGCGAGTTCCGTCACTTGCGTCGGCTTGGCTATGGTCTGATTGGTCTGACTTCTTGGCACGACAACCTGCTTCGCAATGTTCAGCGCACATGCGCACGAAGGAGTTTGAGCAAGAAGCGTGCCCGGCAATGGGCGGTTTAGAAAACAACGAGTTGGGCGTGATTCAGCGGAGCGATGTCAAGTTTCTGTCGTCTCGTTATCGCGCTGCAAACCGTACTTTCTGAGCTTTTCCACAAGCGTGGTGCGGCGTAGCTTCAGACGGTTGGCGGCATGGGCCACGACCCCGCCTGCATCGTCCAGCGCCTGCTTGATGAGATTGAATTCCAGGGTCGCCAAATGCTCTTTCAGATCGATGCCTTCGCGGGGCAAGCGCGGCACGTTGGCATACACCTTCTCGACCTCTTCTTTGGTTTCCTCGAGATTGACCTTGGGCGGCGCGGTCTTGCCGCCTGCCACGCGAAACTTCTCCGGCAGATCCTGCACGTCCACCACGGCAAAGGGATACATGATGACTAAGCGCTCGATGAGGTTGGCCAGCTCGCGCACATTGCCCGCCCATTGATACTGGCACAACGCCATGACCGCGGCGGGGGTTAAACGGGTGGAGCCGCGCTTCTCATGCTCGAGGCGGGTGACCAACTCATTCACCAGCAGAGGGATATCCTCGGCCCGTTCGCGCAGCGGCGGCATTTCGATGGGAAACACATTGAGACGGTAATATAAATCTTCGCGGAACTTGCCGTCGCGAATCGCCTCTTCCAGATTGCGGTGGGTGGCCGCGATGATGCGCACATCCGCGGTGATGGTTTTATTGCTGCCCACCCGTTCGAAGGTGCGTTCCTGCAAGACCCGCAGCAACTTCACCTGCATGTGCAGACTCATGTCGCCGATTTCGTCGAGGAACAGCGTACCCCCTTCGGCCAGTTCGAATCGCCCTTGGCGCGCGCTGATGGCGCCGGTGAACGCGCCCTTCTCGTGACCGAACAGTTCGCTTTCCAGCAGCTCCGACGGAATCGCGCCGCAATTTATGGGTACGAACGGCTTATCGCGGCGCGATGAATAGTAATGCACATTACGCGCAACCACTTCTTTGCCCGTGCCGGATTCGCCGAGGATAAGCACATTGGCGTCGCTGGCCGCCACTTGTTGAATCAGCGTTCTGACTTGTCGAATACTGCGGCTATTGCCCACCAAGCTGCGGAACAACTCGGGAGAGCGCTGCTGCCCGTCGGCATCCACGGCGGCCTTGCGGCTTTCTTTGTGCTGACGCGCCTGTTGCAACGTACTGGTGAGCTGGCGATATTTGATCGGCCAATCGATGTAGGACAGGATGCCGTTCTTGATTTGATCCGGGTACTCTTCCCGTTGCCCGCCGACGCCGACCAAGATTACGGGAATCGCGTTGAAGCGCTCCTTCAGCTGACCAAATATGGTCGTGAGTTCGGCCGGCGTGCCGCAGCCTCCCAGCAGGACGGCGAGAACGTTGTCTTGCGGCGTGAGCTTGTCGGCCCAGTTGGCACAGTCGCATAACTGCACACTTTCGCTGTCGATAAAATCCAGCACCGCCTTGATCTGCTGGCGCCGGGTTTCATCGGCATCGATCACCACAACACTGTTGGCAAGGGCCATAAACAACTCCGGAGGGGGCTCGGAAGCGAGCTTAAACGTGGCTAACTGCTGAAAAGTTAATCACGGATACCAGGAGATGTCAAAATTTCGTCAGCCACGGTTTTGAAGCGGAAAATGGGGTGGAAAAGCTATTTTGGGCAATGAGAGATTCTGTGGAATTGAGTCAAGGGATCATTCTGTTGTGGGAGCGGTTTCCGATGCACATGGACGTGCGAATGTCGCGAAAGGCATGGATGCCGAGAGCGACCACCGCGATTCCTCGCCGGACTCGCAAATACTGCGGACTCAAATCGCGGAATAATCCGCTCCCACACTATTCACCATTTCGCGAACTATTGCTTGCCGGGCTTCACCGCCGC
>JAKACW010000140.1 GCA_021821045.1 Pseudomonadota bacterium | reverse complement strand
GCTGATGACGGAGCGTTTTCTCGGTCTTTTAGATCGCGCGCGGGTTGCGCTGTTCGCCATCGACGAAGCCCATTGCGTATCCCAGTGGGGGCACGATTTTCGACCCGAGTATATTCAACTCTCCGTGCTGCACGAGCGTTATCCCGCCGTGCCGCGCATCGCCCTCACCGCCACCGCCGATGCGGCGACACGCCGGGAAATCTTACAGCGCCTGGCGCTGGAAAACGCGCACCTGCATGTGGCCGGGTTCGACCGCCCCAACATCTGTTACCGCATTTCGCCCAACCAAGGCGATGCGCGGGATGCCTTGCTGCGGTTTATCCAAAACGAGCACTCAAACGAGGCGGGCATTGTGTACTGCCTGTCGCGCAACAAAGTCGAACAAATTGCCCAATGGCTCACGAGCAAAGGTCTAACCGCCTTGCCGTATCACGCCGGCCTCGACGCCGAGCAACGGCGGCGCAACCAACAGCGCTTTCTCAACGACGATGCGGTGATCATGGTGGCGACCATCGCCTTCGGCATGGGCATCGACAAACCCGATGTGCGCTTCGTGGCCCATCTGAACCTGCCCAAGAGTCTCGAAGCCTACTATCAGGAAACGGGTCGGGCGGGGCGCGACGGGCAACCGTCCAATGCTTGGATGATGTACGGTTTGCAGGACGTCATCACGCTGAAGCAAATGATGACCCAATCCGACGCCAATGAAACCCACAAACGGGTGGAGCATCATAAGCTGGACGCCATGCTGGGTTTCGCCGAACTGACCACGTGCCGGCGTCAGGCTTTGTTGGGATATTTCGGCGATGAGTTGCCCGAGCCCTGTGGCAACTGCGACAACTGCCTCAATCCCGTCGAGACCTGGGACGGCACCGTGCCGGCGCAAAAGGCGTTGTCCTGCGTCCATCGCACCGGACAGCGTTTCGGTGTGAATTACCTGATCGACGTCCTGCTCGGGAAAGACGACGAACGCATTCGGCGATTTGGCCACGATCAACTCAGCGTGTACGGTATCGGCGCCGAACTGGACGCAATGCAATGGCGCGGCCTGTTCCGCCAACTCATCGCCCGCGGCTTGCTCAGTGTCGATATCGAAGGGCATGGCAATTTGCGTTTGACAGAGGCGAGTCGGCCGATTCTGCGCGGTGAGCAGCCGTTGTGGCTGCGCAAGGACCTGAAACCGGCCAAGACTGCCCGCAAGAGCCGCCGTTCGGGCGCGGGCGTCGAGGTTGCCGACCCGGTTCTCTGGGAAGCATTGCGCGCCTGCCGCAAACAACTGGCCGAGAAACTCAACGTGCCGCCCTACGTGGTGTTCCACGACGCGACGTTGCTGGAGATGCTCGAGCGAAAACCGCGCACCCGCCAACAGTTCGCCGCGCTCGCCGGCGTCGGCGCGGCGAAGCTCGAGCGGTATGCGGAGGCGTTTCTTGAGGTGATCAGGGGGCGTGGAGATCATGGGGAACGTGCATTCAATGGGTCGTCGCGCCAAGGTGCATCGGACCGATAGCCGTGGAGAACCCGCTTCGAGTTTGCGGGATTACGTTAAGTGGGTGATTCCGGCCGCCGACCCAGCAAGAGCGGCCCATCCGTTGTCGATGGGCCGCGCGGTCACGGTCGTAATGTCGGCTTGGATGCGTCGCACGAGTCCAAAACCATACGATTTTGGTTTGTACATTGCGTGAATGCAGCTACAATTGGTCCGGGTTCGGTATTTGCATTTTTCACTGACATGGGTCGCCTCCTCGGGCCATGCTTTTCAATTCGCTTCACTTCATTGTCTTTTTCGTGGCGGTCTACGCGCTGTATCGTGCGTTGGATTTTCGCTGGCAAAATCGCTTGCTTCTGGTCGCGAGCTATTATTTTTACGCCGCCTGGGACTGGCGCTTCCTAGGTCTGCTGCTGCTGAGCACGGTAGTCGACTTCATTTGTGCGATCCAAATTCAAAAAAGCAACGAGGAACGCCGTCGCCGGCTTTTTCTGTGGCTCAGTGTCGGTAGCAATCTTTCTGTTCTTGGGTTTTTCAAATACTACAACTTCTTTGCCGACAGCATTCAGACTCTGGCTCAGAGCGCCGGATTTACGCTGGATGATCTCACTCTGAATATTATTCTCCCCATGGGGATTTCCTTCTACACGTTTCAAACCCTGAGCTACACGATCGACGTCTACCGCCGCCGCCTCGAACCGACCCGTAACATCTGGGACTTTGCGCTTTATATCTCATTCTTTCCTCAATTGGTTGCGGGTCCGATTGAGCGGGCCATGCAGTTATTGCCGCAGTTGACCCAAGCACGTGTCATTTCCCGGGACCAAGTCGCCGACGGTCTGTGGCTGATCTTTTACGGTTTCTTTCTGAAGGTGTTTGTCGCCGATAATTTGAGCAAGATTGTAGATGTTGGCTTTTCAACCGATGCGCCCGTGTCGGGCGATATGGCATTGATTAGCACGTATGCATTTGCATTTCAGATTTTCGGAGACTTCGCCGGATACTCGAGCATCGCCATCGGCTTGGGCAAACTCATGGGTTTTGAACTCATGACCAATTTTCGCTTTCCCTATTTCGTCACCAACCCC
>JAKACW010000101.1 GCA_021821045.1 Pseudomonadota bacterium | reverse complement strand
TCTCGTTGTGCCCGTCGTGCGCGATGCCGATGCGCTCAGTCTGGCGGAGATCGAAAAACAGATCGCCGAATACGGCACCAAGGCGCGCGACGGCAAACTGACCATCGAGGACCTGAGCGGCGGCACATTCACCATCAGCAATGGCGGCGTTTTCGGCTCCCTGCTTTCGACGCCGATTCTCAATCCGCCGCAGAGCGCGATCCTCGGCATGCACAAGACTCAGGAGCGTCCCGTGGTCGAAAACGGCCAAGTGGTGGCGCGCCCCATGATGTACCTCGCCCTATCCTACGATCACCGCATTATCGACGGTCACGAAGCCGTGCTGTTTCTGATTAAGGTAAAAGAGCTGATCGAGGATCCGGCGCGGCTTTTGCTGCAAATCTAGGAGATTGGCCCCTATGCAACGCTTCGATGTCGCAGTGATCGGCGCCGGCCCGGGGGGCTACGTCGCGGCTATCCGCTGCGCCCAACTGGGTCTTTCCACCGCCGTCATAGATCAATGGCGCGATCGGCAAGGTGCGCACCGGCTCGGCGGAACCTGCTTGAACGTCGGCTGCGTGCCGTCCAAAGCGCTGCTGGACTCCTCGGAAAAGTATTCTCAGCTCAATCACGACTTCGCCGCCCATGGCATTCTCGCCAAGGATGTGTCACTCGATCTTGACACGCTGCTCGCCCGCAAGGACAAGATCGTCAGCACGCTCACCCGCGGCGTCGCCGCCTTATTCATGAAGAACAAGATCACCTGGCTCAAAGGAAGCGGACGTTTACTGGACAACAAGACCGTTCAAGTCGTCAGCGACGGCGAAAACGCGTCGACCGAAACGATATCAGCCAACCACATCATTATCGCCACGGGCTCCAAACCGCGCGCCCTCGATGCAGCGCCGTTCGATCATGAGTTCATTGTGGATTCCACCGATGCTTTGTCCTTCGAGCGCGTACCCAAACGCCTGCTTGTGGTCGGCGGCGGCGTCATTGGATTGGAACTTGGCAGCGTTTGGTCGCGGCTGGGGTCTAAGGTAACAGTACTCGTTCGCGGCAGCCAGTTATTGGGCAAGGCGGACATCCAATTAGCCGAAACCGCCACGAAATTGCTGACGGAGCAAGGCTTGGATATCCGCTTCGAAGCACAGATCGCCGAGTTGAATCCGACCAAGTCCGGCGTCAGCGCCAAAATCGCTCAGAAAGATGGCGCAGACACGCTCAAGTTCGACAAGGTCCTGGTGAGTGTCGGTCGAGAGCCAAACACGACCGGACTCAACGCGACCAATATTGGCTTGCGCCTCGACGACAAAGGCTTCATCGAGGTCGACGAGTTTTGTCAAACGAATATCGCCGGCATTTATGCCATCGGCGATGTCGTGCGCGGGCCGATGCTGGCTCATAAGGCATCAGAAGAAGGCGTCATGGTGGCGGAACGCATCTGCGGACAAAAGTCACACATGAACTACCTGACGGTGCCTTGGGTTATTTACACATTCCCCGAGATCGCCTGGGTCGGTTACACCCCGCAAGAATTGGATGAAAAAGGCATTGCCTACAAATCCGGCACGTTCCCTTTCCGCGCCAACGGACGCGCGCTGGCCATGGGCGCCACGCAAGGATTCGTCAAATTGCTCAGCGACGCCCGCACGGACCGGCTGCTGGGCGCCCATATCATCGGCCCCAATGCATCCGAGATGATTGCCGAGGCCGTGCTGGCCATGGAGTTCGACGGCAGCGGCGAAGATCTCGCGCGAACGATTCACGCACATCCGACATTGTCTGAAGCATTCCATGAAGCGGCGCTGGGTCTCGACCAGCGCATGATCCACTTGTAGCGTTGCCGCTAACTCTTCACAACAACGTCAGAACATTCTCCGGCGGCCGCCCGATCACCGCTTTGCCGCCCTTAACGACGATGGGGCGCTCCAGTAGGATCGGATAGCGCACGATGGTGTTAAGCAGCGCATCGAGAGTAAGGTCAGGATCGTCCAATCCGTTTTCCATGTACTCTTTCTCGCCCTTGCGCATCATGTCTCGCGGATCCTCGATACCAAGAAGCTTCATCAAACGCTTCAGCTCCTTTTTATCCGGCGGCGTGTCCAAATATTGAATGACTTCAGCCGCCACTCCGTTCTCATTGAGGATCTCGATAACGCCGCGTGACTTGCTGCATCGCGGGTTATGGTAAACGACAACCTTATCGGGCATCTCACTCTCCAGGACATAATTGCGCTTTCACATTTTAGCGCGCCATCCCTGCAGAGCCTAGTCCGCGTAAGCACGGACGCCTCCATACGCCGGTCTACACCTTGAACTTGTCCACCATGCTCCTGAGCCCCCTGACAGCGGAGGACAAATGCTGCGCCGCGTCCGCATTTTCCTGCGCTCCGATCGCCGTCTGAGCGGCGAGACCACTGATGGAAGTAATTGCAGTGTTGATCTGATTGGCGGTTTGCGTCTGTTGTTCGGTGGCTCGGGCAATCATTTGGTTCATTTCGTTGATCGAGCCGACGGCATTGTTTATTGCAACTAACGCGTCGCCCACCATCGCGGCTTCACCGACAGTCTTCTCCATTTGGGCCGTGCCGTCTTCCATGGCACGGGCGGCATCCTCGGCGCCTAATTGCAGCGCCCCGATGAGGTCATGAATGCGTTGCGTCGACTCGCGGGTACGGCTTGCCAACGAACGCACTTCGTCGGCGACGACCGCGAAGCCGCGTCCATGTTCTCCGGCCCGCGCCGCCTCAATCGAAGCGTTAAGCGCCAACAGATTGGTTTGTTCCGCGATATCTTGAATCACTTCGAGCACTACGCCGATGTCATCGCTCTTCGTGCGCAACTGCGCCATCGCCTGCCCCGCATCGCGGAATACACCGGCAAGAACGTTGATCGAGTCCATGGCACGATTGACGACATCGCGCCCCTTGCGCCCTTCGTCGGCCGCGTCCGTCGCGGTTTGGGACGCTGCGCCGGCGCTGGTTGCCACCCCCTGAATCGAAGCGCTGAGTTCCTGCGTCGCCCCCGCGATGCCCTCGGACTTGGAACGCTGCTCGTCCAACGACTGGGACGTTTTCGCCGTAACACGCCCCAGCGACTCCGCGCTGTGCAGGACCTGGTCGCCCAATTCGCGCATCCCGATAACGCTCTGACGCAACGCCCTCACCAGCTTGTTGACGCCGTTGATCAGCTCCGCCAATTCTCCGGACGCGCCGCGATGCTCGACCTGAACCGTCAAATCGTTCTGCGCCACCTGCTTCAACCCATCAGTGAAAAGCCCCAACGGCTGCACCACTTGCCGACTGACGATCACCCCGATGGCGATACCCAGTATCGCGGCCATCACGCAAACGCCGACGACGATGCCATTCATAACGGCGGCCGTTTTGGTTGATCGTTCGGCGAGCGCCGTCGTTTTGTCTAATCCTGACAGTGACGACGAAAGGGCACTTACGGATGCCGATGCCTGCCGCACGGTCTGCGGCACTTGACTCATGCTGCTCGAAACCATATTCAATGCCGCGGTCAGACGATCGACGGCCTTACCCATTGCCGTGTTGGCCACCAAGGTTACGCCGATGGCATTTTCCACCAATTGAGTTCCCGCATTTCCCGACTGCACCGCGCTCTGCGCCGCCGTTGCAATGGATTCGGCGATTTTGGAAACCTCGGCGGTCCGCTCGTCCACCCGCTGGCGGACAACCAAACTCAAGGCCTCGGCACTCTTGATCAACTTGCTGCCATAGCGAATCAGAGGCTCCTTGAGCTCATCCCGCTGCGCCGCACTGCTGGCTTGCCCCAAGTCACTCATGTACTGGCGATACCGCGGCATGTCCGTTTCAATCTCAGCAACCAAGGCCTTGGACTTTCCGCGCGGATCAACAGTGGACGCAAGGTCCTTCGTCTTCTTTAACTGGGTCGACGCCGCGTCAATGTACCCGATCGCCGGGCTGATGTCGGGCGCCAACCCGTTCAGATAGTTCACGAGGCCAGCATACGCGTGCAGCAAGTTCAATTGAATATCGTCGCTCGCGCGGGCCATGCGCAATGCGCTGCCGGCGGAAACGCGCACGCTCTGGACGAGCCTTTTCGTATTGTCGTTGAGCTTCTCCAGGGTCTGCCGCTGATCTAGGAACGCCGTATTGACTTCGCTCAGCCGGGCGCTCATTCCCGCCCCCGCTTTTCGGCTCTCCTGCAACTGAGCGCCGACGTCCTTCAGCGTTTCGAATTCTTGGGCGCTTTTGGTCAGCGTCATTACGGAGTGCTCCAGCGCCTCCAGCTCCATTACCGACTCCGTCAGCGACTTGCCCATGGTCGTGGTGTGATCGGCTACCGTGTTCAGACTCAACGCGATGCGGTCAACGCTGAAATAGGAGAACGCGCCGAGTACGACAACTAGCGCAACCAAAACGCCGAAGCCAAGATTGATCTGAAAAGCGATGCTGCTGCGCTTCATGCCGATGCGTCCTTGCGATCGAACAAAACTCTGGTGAAAACGACACCCCAACCCATGCCTTGTATCGGCCCCTGCCAGACGACGTTTAGCATCGCCGCGGTTCGAAGTAGTACGGTGCCTGCGTGCTTAGACAGATCGCGTGCCGCACAATCGGAGGGGAGTTACCTACAGGGAAATTCCGCCGACTCCACCTCAGCCTGAGGTAGAGACGGCAGATAAATTTAAAGCGTTGAAACCTCGGGACTAGGGACTTTCAACCGCCGGTACCTCGCTGGCGGCGCTGTGCAATGGCGCGGTATTTTGCGCGCAGCGGTAAAAAACTCGAATGGCATAGCTGTGGGGAGATCCGTCCCACAGATAGGCGTTCAGCATGCTGTCGAGCAATTCGGTGGAAAACTGCTCCGTCTCGGCAACGGGCAGATTGCGCCCGCGTATCCGCGCCAACTCAACCGCATGTTCGACGGGAACACCGAGTCGAGAATTAATCACGGAATCCATGCCGACCATGGCCAGGCCATAGCAGCGTTGAACATTTGCCTCGCCGGGAAACAGATTGTAGTTGTCGTAGGCGTACGTCGGAGCACTAATTAGGCCTGCCATGCAAGCCAGGGTTATCAAACTACGTTTCATGGTCGTACTCCTCAGCGTTGATTGGTACGAGTTACGTAATTCTTCTTTACCCTCGTCGAAAAACGTCATTAGTCTTATTCTCTTAACGACCCCTCCCCTAACTGACTTGAACCCGTTCTAAATCCCCTTTTTTATCAGTACGCTAAACCCCTATCCTAGATTCAGACAGACGCGAGGATATGTTGTTCCGACCGTTGTTCGAGGCGCCATCTTGGAATCGCGTCGAACATCAGGTAAAAATAGACGCAGTGAAGTCAGACTAACGGTCCATACCCATGAATATCCCGCTCGAAGACAACCACATCGAAGTCGACGTGGCCACCCACTACATCGCGGAACAGTCCGTCCCGGAGAAACAGCGCTTCGTTTTCGCCTACACGATTCGTATTCGAAATTCGGGCAGTCAGCCGGCCAAACTCCTCGGGCGGCATTGGGTAATTACCGACGCCAACGGCAAGGTTGAAGAAGTGGTCGGGGACGGCGTTGTGGGAAAACAGCCTTATCTCAAGCCGGGTGAAGAATTCGAGTACACCAGCGGTGCGATTATCGAAACGCCGGTTGGAACGATGCAGGGCGCTTATCACATGGTTGCCAACGACGGATCCAAGTTCAAAGCCGCTATCCCGCGCTTCACATTGTCGATTCCACGCACACTGCACTAGGATCCCGTTCGGGTTAGTGGGTGGGGTAGAAGACTGCGTCGGCAAAATTCAGGGTGAGTTCCGCGCAATCGATGTGCTCATCCCACGGCACCAACACCGCCACATCCGCAACATCCATTGCGGCCAACTGGTGCACCACGCCGTGACCGTTCACCACGTGCCAGGTTCCCGCCAACAGCACGACGGTTGAATCCGGATTCGCCGTCAACAGACGCTTCACACCGTCGGCCAGCGCTTTATCCCAGGCAAGTTGCACATCAACGAAACGGCGAAACCGCTGCCCTTCTTCCACCGAGAACGGCGTGTCGTCGCCGGCGGCACGATGCCTGCGAAAGCTGCGCGCCAACGTCAGGAGGTACTCGCGTGGTGCCGCCGCCGGGCGCTGGAACGGAGGACTGTCCGATCCAGCGAACACATTTTCAAGCCCGCGCTGAGAAACGGCATCCAACCATTCCCGGCTGATATTGACGGGCGTCGTGGCGACTCCATTGTCGCGGATGAAATCCAACACCGGCGCGTACAGTTCCACCGGATACGCCCAGTAGTCATCCCAATGGGAATCGCGAACGAATTGCTCGAGCGGAATCTTGCCTTGATAAAACAATTCCACTGTTGGTGCCGCTTCACGCGGCAGCATTTCCAACGCCACAACGATATTTGGTCCCGCGGCGCGCAATGCCGTCAAAATCTTTTTCTGCCAGACATGGTGGAGCGCATTGCCATGGTGCTCGCCGAGCAGCACCACAGGTTTACCAACAACGCCTTTAAGCACACTTTCTTCGCTGACTGCTTCGCGCTGCAACGGCTGGTACCATTGATCCGGAGGCGGACAGCCATCGTCCGCCGCACTCGCCAGGCCAGCGACCGAGAGACCCAGCGCGGCTAGGAACAGCAAACCAATCAAGCGCCGCATACTATCAACGGTCGGACGCGTGAGAGTAAACATCAAACCGGACCAACCTTCCCTTAATCGTGTAATCGGGCGCTTGATCGGCGATGAAAGGCCCGCGCACAGGCCGTTTGACCACGACCTTTTCCCGAGCCACCCTCCGCGCCTGTGCAAATAGGGCTGCTTCGTCACCATTCTGTTCTCCCAAGATTCGCAGCCACTGCATCGCCTTTTTCGGCAGCGCATGCTTGCCGGACGGCGGAAACAGCGGATCAAGGTAAACCACTTCCGGTGCGGCCAACGCCGAACAGTCGTCGAGGGCCGCCGACGCCTCCGCGCAGACCACGCGCATTCGTTGCGCAATGGCGTGGGTGAGCGGATCGTGACCCGCGCGCTCCAGTCCGTCATCAAGCAATGCCGCAACATCGGGATGCCGCTCTACGAGCGTGACCGTGTGACCCGCTTGCGCCAGCACGAATGCATCGGTACCCAAGCCGGCGGTGGCGTCCAGAATCGAGCGAGGATGGCTCCGCCGCCCTTCGACGGCGCGCACAAGGGGTTCGCCGCGAGCGCGCTGCGCCAGGCGACGGCGTGAAAAGTCCACGGCGAGCGGCTCGTCCCGGCTACCGCTGCGGCCGAGCTGCAACCGCTGCGGCGTGACCTCGAGAACAAACTCGTCCGCCAGCCCATCGCCGCGGCCCACCAACGGCAGACCAAGTCGTTGGGACAAAACGGCTGCCTGTTCCGCGCGGGACTGATCCAGGCAGACCACCGCGGCGCAACGCCTCAAACCGAATCTTCGGGGATCGCCCGCTCGCGACCCAGCATACGATCGATCGCCGCTTGTCCAAACAAGCGGAACCCGCGCAACGCCTCCGGAGGATGCCCGGCAACCCCGACGATCGGCGTGCCGGCCGCCGCACCCATGATGAGCGGTCGTCCCGATTTCATCGGCACGCCATCGACGAGCAACTCGCCCACGTCGCGAATCAAGTCGGACACGAAATCGCGCCCGCCAACCGCCGTGCCGCCGGAAATGACAACCATGTCATTTTCCTTCAAAGCCTTGGCCAACGCACCGCGAAATGTTTCGAAATCGTCCGGCATGATGCCGGCAAAGCGGGGAATCGCACCGGCACGCGTGATCGCCGCGCTCAGCATAATGGAATTGCTGTCGCGAATAAGCCCCGGCCGCAGCGGTTCGTTGAACGGAATCACCTCGGCGCCGCACGAGAACAGGGCCACGGTGGGTCGCCGCGCCACCGACACCTCCTCCACGCCCACTCCGGCGGCCAATCCCAACTCCCATGGACCCAGTTCAATGCCGGCCGGCAGGACTTCGACGTGAGCGGACAGATCGCAGCCTTGTTCCTCAATGAAAAAACGCGGTGGGAACACGCGCTTGACTGCGATCCGGTTGGCGTCGACTTGTTCCGCCTCCCACGCGCGCACGATGGCCACGGGATCATTGCTCACCAGACTGCCGGTCGCCACTTCCACTGCTTCACCGCTGCCGATTTTCGGGCATGTCGCGTCGCCCGGGGCAACACGGCCCACAACGTTAAAGAGTTTTGGCGATTGTTCCGTCGCGCCCTCGGTATCCTTGGCGTTCACCAAAAATCCCTCGACAATGGCCCGTGGATAGGGCGGCATATCGTGAGGCGCAACGACCGGTTGGTACAACGTGCGTCCCAAGGCGTCGAGCAGAAAACTGGATTCCTCGCCGGTGCTGCGGACCGCGACCGCGGCAACAAATTTTTCCTGGGCTTGGCGTAACGGTGATTTTTCAGACACGGCTTTTCCTCTCAACCAATAGATAATTACTGTGTGCGCTCATTAATCGATTGTTTCGTCGCCTTTTTCTTGTTCCGAGCGAGCATCGGGATTCTAGCATGGCCGTTCGGTCAAACATGTTCGATCACAGCCGATACAAGACAACAATCCTAGCGCCTTTTCACGTTGTTAAACAGGATGGACCCATGACCGCAAAGACTGCCCCCTCGAACGCCCACAAGCCCGATCTGGATTGGAGCCAAATTCGCGAAACGGTCATGATGCTCAATCTCGCGGTGGCGCACATCCGTAATAGCATGTCAGAGGGCGACGAATCGGTTGAAACATTGACCGGCACCGTCACCGCCATGTTGGACCACGTCAAACACGTCGGCGCCACGGCCGAGCGACTGCCGCCGAGCGAGGAGAAGGCGGTCATTCTCCAGGACCACGAATTTGTTCAATCGCGGATCCAAGATGTGATTGTCAGCTTCCAGTTTTATGACAAGCTTGTCCAACGGCTGAGTCACGTGTCGCAGACGCTTGCGCAGCTTGCAACGCTGGTCAATGACACCAAGAAAATTTATGATCCGACCGAATGGCGAACCTTGCAGGAAATGCTGAAGTCGAAATACACAGTGGAAAGCGATCGCAAAATGTTCGCTGCCATTCTCTCCGGCGCGAGTATCGAGGAAGCGCTTGCCGCGGCCCGCACCGAACAACAAAACACCGAAAACGCCACCGTGGAACTCTTTTAAGACCGATCAGGTTTTCTGGACGGGCGGAAATTCGGAAGCGTACTTGCCAATCCATTCCATGGCCGCTTGTTCGCCGGTGAGTGAACGCCCCTGCTTGTCCTTCACGTCTTTTTTGTATTGCTCGATGTGGCACACTTGCTCCACCATGCGCGCCCGGAAGGCATCTTCCGAATCGACGAATTGCACCCCGACCTCAAAGTACTTATGCCGGTTCAAGCACCATGCGACGCGGGCGTTGGCCTTGAACTCAGGCGTTACCGTGGGAATGGATATCTCGATCAGGCGTCCGATTTCGACGCGCTCGTCGCAGCGGAACGCGACACCGCCCAAACTCACGTTGCTCAGGTGACTGCGCTCGATCTTGATATCCTTGATATGAAACTGAACAGGAATATCTGACGGGTGACGGATGTATTTGCGCATACATTTCTTCCCCCTTGAGGTTCGCGGCAAGCGGCGCTCGAGTCGGCGTTCACCTTGCGCGCAGCCGGGCGATATAGCCTCGCCCCTAATCGTCGGGTGCATTATGTGACTTATCCAACGCGGTGTAAACCGCAAATCCTCTTTGTGTACGCGACATTTTCATCGAATTCTTTGTTCAATGGGCTCCACGTTTGTAAAATGAGCGCCTTTTACGGCCCGACCGATGAGCCACGCGATCGCTATACATTCCCTCCAGAAACGCTACGGCAGTGTTCACGCTCTGCGGGGTGTTGATTTAGTTATTGATGAGGGGGAATTTTTCGCCCTCCTCGGCCCCAATGGCGCCGGCAAATCGACTTTGATCAACATTCTCGCCGGACTGACCAAAGCGGACAGCGGCAGTGCCTCCATCATGGGCCACAATGTCGTAACCGACTACCGGCGGGCGCGCCGCGCCCTTGGCGTCGTGCCGCAGGAACTGGTGTTCGATCCGTTTTTCACGGTGCGCGAAGTATTGCGCATGCAAGCCGGCTATTTCGGTCTCGGCCGGGCCAATGAGCCGTGGCTGGAGGAACTGCTGCACGAGCTGATGCTCACCGACAAAGCCGACAGCAACATGCGCTCGCTGTCCGGCGGAATGAAACGGCGCGTGCTCGTGGCCCAAGCGCTGGTACACAAACCGCCGGTACTCGTCCTCGACGAACCCACCGCCGGCGTGGACGTCGCCTTGCGCCAATCGCTGTGGCACTTTGTGAAACGCCTGCACAAAGAGGGGCACACCATTGTGCTGACCACGCACTATCTCGAAGAAGCGGAAACGCTGTGCCAGCGCATCGGGATCCTGAATCATGGCCAACTCATCGCGCTCGATCAGACCAGCGCGCTCATGCAAGGCCATTTGGGCGATCAGCGGCGCGCCCGCCTGACCGTCGACAACGTTCCGCCGCGCTGGCCGGACGCATTCGCACCCAGCGTCGTGAGTCACAACGGCCGCGAACTGGTGGTGCAGCTCAGCGCCGATGCTGGCTTGATCGAAGTCCTGACCCAACTGCGCGACATGGGCGTCAACGTCGCGGAGGTCGAAACCACCACCGCGGATCTCGAGGACATCTTCGTGGAATTGATCGCGAGCCAAGGCAAATGAACCTGATCGGACTGAAAACCCTGCTGGCCAAGGAAGTGCTGCGCTTCATGAAAGTTTATTTGCAGACGCTGGTTGCGCCGGTGGTCACATCCTTTCTGTTTCTCATCATCTTTTCCCACGTATTCGGCGAGCGCATGTCGGTTTACGACGGCGTGAGTTATACGGCGTTTCTTATTCCGGGTTTGATCATGATGAGCATGATCCAAAACGCCTTCGCCAATAGCTCGTCCAGCCTGATTCAATCCAAGGTCACCGGCAATCTGATTTTCGTGCTCGTCACGCCGTTGTCGAACCTGGAGATTTTTCTGGCCTTCGTTGCGGCCTCGGCGATCCGGGGCATTTTGGTCGGCGCCGTGGTTTACGCCGTCGCTTTGGCGTTCCTTCCCGTCGCGCCGGATCACCCCTTTTATGTCATCGTGATGTCCGTGCTCAGCTGCGCCATGCTGGGCGCCCTGGGTCTGATCGCTGGAATGTGGGCGGAAAAGTTCGATCAGATGGCGGGGTTCACCAACTTCATCATCGTACCGCTGTCGTTCCTTAGCGGCGTCTTCTACTCGGTACACTCTCTGCCGGACTTTTGGAAAGCCGCCTCCCATGCCAATCCGTTTTTCTACATGGTCGACGGCTTTCGCTATGGATTCTACGGCGTGTCCGATGTGTCGCCGTGGCTGAGCATCGTCGTAACGCTGGTGAGTTTGGCGCTGGTGTCGGCGTGGACCCTGTACTTGCTCCGCCGCGGTTACAAACTGCGCGACTAGCGCGTCGCCTTCACGACCACTGCATCGTCTCGAGGTATTCCCGCAGATGCCAGGCCTTGCGGAACTTCTTGCGAATCAGCGAGCGTTTCAACCCCAGACAAATATCCTTGACCTCGTGCGGCTGGCGGGCGTAGTGCTTGGCGCCGCCCAGGGCGTCGTACACAATGCGGATCATGTTGTAGACGTCGTCCTGCAAATTCTCCGCCCGCGGCGCGCCCCAATGAAACATGTCCACCAGCTTGAACTCGAAGCCCAAGCCATAGCGACTGACGATGATGTTGTCCGTGTGCAGATCGCCGTGGTACTCGCCCATTTTGTGAATGCACTCGATGCCGCAGGCCAGTGCGTGCAGCATGTGCAGCGCTTGGTACGGGCTGAGGCGTTTGCCCGGTTGGCGCGCCAAGAATTGACTGAGCAATTCTCCTTCGACGTAGTCGGAAACTAAAAACGTCACTGGCCAGCCGCGATGGGTAATGGTCTCCTGGGTGTGATACTGGATAACGATGGGACAATGGCGCAGCTTGTGGAGTTTTTTGGCATAAAACAGCACACTGCGATCCCGCGGGTTGCGGTGCGGATAGAAGAACTTCGCCGCCAGCTCGATGCCGGTCGGAATCTCTTTGACCTTGTAGACCTCGCCCTCCCAGCCGCCGCCCAGCGGGGCGACGACTTCGTACTTGCGCGCCAGCACGCGCCCCGGACGGAAATCGAAAGAATCGATGCGCTCCAGCTTGGTTTTGCTCATGAGACCCGCTTGTCGTTACCTTTTCGCGCCGCGCTTATCCAACAGCTCCGTGCCGCCGGTTTTCTCACGCACGGACAAACGCTGATGCAGCGCCGCCTTCGCCAGCATGTGGGCGCTGACGGGCGCCGTAATGAACAAAAACAACGTGATCAGAAGTTCGTGCAGACTGAGCCCGTCGCCGCGGGTGGAAAAATACAGCACCGAGCCGATGATCATGCCGCCCACGCCGAGGGTGGTGGCCTTGGTCGGAGCATGCAGGCGCATATAAAAATCGGGCAGGCGCGCCAAACCCAGCGACCCGATCACGGCAAAGATCGATCCGACGAGCAGAAAAAACGCCACCAACAACTCGATCAATGAATCCAGCATCATGCGTCCTCCGTCCGTTACTCGATGATGTCGCCGCGCAGTAAATACTTGGCAATCGCCACGGTGCCCACGAAACCCATCATGGCGATGAGCAGCGCCGCTTCGAAATAGATCGGCGTATCGAAATATACGCCAAACAACACCAGCAACGCGATGCTGTTCACGTACAGCGTGTCCAGCGCCAATATCCGGTCGGGCAGGTCCGGCCCGCGCACCACCCGCCATACGTTGAGCAGCAGCGCAACGCTCATCAACCCCAATGCGAGCGGAATGACTACGGCGAGCATTCGAATATCTCCTTCAACGGCGCCTCGTAGCGGCGTTTGATCGTTGCTACGAGTTCATCCGGGTCGGCCACATTGAGGGCGTGAATGAGCAGCGTGCGCCGATCGCTGCTGACTTCGGCCGACACCGTGCCCGGCGTCAACGACACCGTCCCGGTGAATACGGTGATGGCGAATTCGTCGGTTAGATCCATTGGCACTTCGACAAACGCGGGCCGCAATTTGTCTTGCGGTCCGACAATCCATTTGGCCACCTCCA
>JAKACW010000100.1 GCA_021821045.1 Pseudomonadota bacterium | reverse complement strand
ACGCACCGAAGTAGTTCGCAAACTGAATCAGGAGGCCGTCGTGTTTGAATCCGCTGAGCTGGGCAACGCGATCGACAAAGCGACTTACCAGGAGGAAGAACCCAAACTGCGCGAAGCGCTGATCAATGCGCAGTTCGATCTCAAACAGTCGGCGAAATTTTCCGTGTTGATCATCGTCGCGGGTCCGGAAGGCGCCGGCCGCTCCGAGGTGGTCAACGTGCTCAAAGAGTGGATGGATCCGCGCCACTTGGCGATCAAAGCTTTCGATGCGCCAACGGAGGAAGAACTGTCCCGACCGCCGTCTTGGCGTTACTGGCGCGCGCTGCCGGCCAAGGGCCAAATCGGGATTTTTTTCAATGCCTGGTACAGCGAAGCGTTCGCGGGCCGCATTCTGGGCGATGAGAGCGACGCGGACTTTGAGCAGCGGCTCGACAACATTCTTCGTATCGAGAACATGCTTGCCAATGAAGGAACGCTCATCCTCAAATTCTGGATGCACTTGTCCAAGAAGGACTTCAAACGGCGCAGCAAGGAACTGGCCAAACATCCGGCGACGCGCTGGAAAGTCACTGGAGAGGATCATGAGACGTTCAAGAAATACGAAAAGCTAAAGAAACTGGCCGAGTTCGCGCTGCACAAAACCAGCACCGCGCACTCGCCTTGGATTGTCGTCGAGGGTGTCGACGAGTGTTACCGCAATCTCACAGTCAGCCGCGTGCTGTTGAATAGCTTGCAAGACCGCTTGACCCACGCCAAACACGTCAAGCCGGATGTGAGCTCGGTCTCGCCCCTGGTGGATGCCCCGCAGCCCACCAACGTCATCGCCGCGCTGGATCTGACCAAGTCGCTCGATCAAGACGAATATCGCCGCGCGCTGCCGCGTTGGCAAGGGAAGCTCAACATGCTGCTGTGCGACCCGCAGTTTCAGCGCAAAGGGGTCGTGGTGGTTTTCGAGGGCACCGACGCCGCCGGCAAAGGCAGCGCCATCCGGCGCGTGACTCAGGCCTTGGACGCCCGCGCCTATGACATACACCCGGTCGCCGCACCCAACGATGAAGAGCGGGCCAAACCCTATCTGTGGCGCTTTTGGCGCAACGTCCCGCGCTTGGGGCGACTGGCCATCTTCGACCGCTCCTGGTATGGCCGAGTATTGGTGGAACGGGTCGAGGGCTATTGCTCGGTCGACGACTGGATGCGGGCTTACGGGGAGATCGGCGATTTCGAGGATGAGTTGACGGCGAATGGTCTGATCGTGGTGAAATTCTGGCTGACCATCGACAAAGATGAACAGTACCGTCGCTTCAAAGCGCGCGAACAGACCCCCTTCAAACGCTTCAAAATCACCGAGGACGACTGGCGCAACCGCGAGAAGTGGGACCAGTACATCAACGCCGTCTGCGACATGATCGACCGCACCAGCACGGAAAACGCACCGTGGACATTGGTGGAGGCCAATGACAAGCGTTATGCGCGGGTAAAGGTGTTAAAGACGTTGGTTAAACGGATCGAGGCAGGAATTTAACCCGGAGGATCACAGAATCTGCGCTCAGTTATCACGCCGCCGCCCCCGCCTCGTTCACGCCATCACCCTGCTTGAAGTAGTTCCTGCGCAGTGCGTCGTGAACGCTCGACAGGCCCAACTGAATCTGGTCGGTGTAGGCGTGCAAGCCGCGTTTGGCCAGCGTGGCGGAGTCGGCGCGCTCTACGAAGGCCAGTGTCTCTTCGACGACGGCCATGACTGGATCGGGATTCGGAAGCTGCCGCAAGACAGACAGAATCTGGGTTAAACAGTGTGCGACGGTGCGTGGAAAATCGCGGTTCTTAAGCAAAAATTCTATTACTCTCTCACCATCCGCGTGCACGCTGACATAGCGGCGGTACATCTGGTAGGCCGAGAGCGCTTTGAGGATGCTCATCCACGCTAAGTCGCTGTATGGCGTTGCCGGCGCATCGGTGCGGGGCGGGATCACCGCGCAGCTGACGTCGAGAATGCGGCTCGTCATATCGGCCCGTTCCATGTTGCGGCCTAAGCGCAAAAACTGAAACGCGGCGTCGCGCGACATCGTTCCCACCAACAGCCCCACCATGCTTTGACGACGGCGAATAACGGCCTGCAATACATCGTAGCGGCGACGGCGCGTGAGATCACCGCCCAGGCTTTGTTTGGCGTAAAGATACAGCTCATTGACCCCTTCCCAGAACTCCCAGGGCACCACTTCGCGGAAGGTCCGCGTGTTCTCGCGGGCTTGCGTGATGCAGTTGAGAATCGAGCTGGGGTTCTTTTCGTCGTGCAGCAGGAACCGCATCACCGAGACTTCGTTTGCCTCGGCGTAGTGCTCGAAGAACACATGATCGAGACCGGCAACGCGAATAAGCGAACTCCAGCCGAACCGCACGTCACCCGGCATATCGAGAGACATCAACGTCACGGCGTTGATCAGGCGAGCGGTGTCCTCCGCCCGCTCCATGTAGCGCGTCGTCCAATACAGATTCGCCGCAACTCGGGATAACATCACACCACTCCGTCAACGATCCAAGTATCTTTGCTTCCGCCGCCTTGCGACGAGTTAACAATGAGCGAGCCCTTGCGCAGAGCCACCCGCGTCAGCCCGCCGGCGGTCACAAACGAGCGATTGGACTGCAAAACGAAGGGGCGCAGATCCACGTGGCGAGGCGCGATGCCTTCGTCGGTCAAGGTGGGCACGGTCGACAGCGAGAGCGTCGGTTGCGCCATATAGTTGCGCGGGTGCGCCTTGATGAGCGCGGCAAAATGGGCCCTTTGCTCTTCGCTCGACATGGTCCCAATCAACATGCCGTAGCCGCCGGATTCGTTGGCGGGTTTCACAACCAATTTATCCAGGTTCTCGAGCACGTACTTGCGGTCTTGCTCATACATGCACAAATAGCTCGGCACGTTGGGCAGTATCGGCTCTTCGTCCAGGTAGTACTTGATCATTGCCGGAACAAATGCGTAGACGACCTTGTCGTCCGCCACACCGGCGCCCGGCGCATTGGCGATGCCGACCTTGCCCTTTTTCCAGGAACGCATCAAACCGCGCACGCCAAGCATGGAATCGGCCCGAAACACCTCGGGATCGATGAAATCGTCATCAACCCGGCGATAAATCACGTCCACGCGTGTCAATCCGGCGATGGTTTTCATATACACGCAATCGTCGCTGCCCACTATCAAGTCCGCGCCTTCCACCAATTCGGCGCCCATTTGCTGCGCAAGAGAACTGTGCTCGAAGTAGGCCGAGTTGAATATGCCCGGAGTCAGCACGACGATCACCGGCCGGTCGCCATTGCGCGGCGACAGCGCGGCCAGCGTGTCGTATAGCTGAGCAGTGTAATTGTCCACCGGTAAAATGCGATAGCGCGCCAACAACTCGGGGAACAGTCGTTTCATCAGTTGACGGTTCTCCAACATGTACGACACGCCGGAGGGAACCCGCAGATTGTCTTCTAGCACGTAGAACTGACCATCGGAATGGCGAACCAGATCAGTACCGCAAACGTGCGCCCAGACGTCGAAGCGGGGACGCACCCCCACACAGGCTTGGCGAAAATTCTTGGAGTCCTCCAGCACCTCTTTCGGGAATACCCCATCCTCGACGATGCGCTGCTCGTTGTAGATGTCCGTGATAAACAGATTCAAAGCAGCCAAGCGTTGCCGCAAGCCTTTCTCGACCCGCTCCCATTCCTGTCGGGCGATAATCCTTGGAATAACGTCGAACGGCCAAGCCCGGTCAATGTTTCCGGCCTCGGTGTAGACCGTAAAGGTCACCCCGGCGGCCATGATGGCCGCGTCGACCTCCGCTGCCCGCGCCGACAATTCCTCTGTGGACAGGCCGCTGAAGTAATCCCACATGGCCTCGGTCAGCCGGTGCGGCACGCCCTGACTATCAACGGACTCGTTGTAGGCCGGCGCAAAGGAATAATCTTGGCTTTGAGTTTGATTTTGCATGGTTAGCTGGTCTGGAAACCGCTCGGATACGCCGCCCCCTTTTCAGTACTTCTGCAAGCCGCGGGCCAGATGCGGTTGCCGGAGGAAACGTTGGCCATTGCGCGAAGGTTCCGGCTAGAATAGTGATCATACCAGTGGAAACCACGATGACCTATTGTCTCGCCATTAGAACCAATGCGGGGTTAGTGTTTGCGTCGGATTCGCGCACCAATGCGGGCGTCGATCACGTGAGCAGCTACTCCAAGATGCATACGTTCGCCTATCCCGGCGACCGCTTTTTTACCCTGCTGTCCGCCGGCAACTTGGCCACCACGCAAGCCGTGGTCAAACAGCTGCGGGCCGACTGCGGGGTCGCGAATGCACCAAGTTTATGCAGCGTGCGCGATATTGATGCGGCGGCGAACTATGTGGGCATGGTTTCCACGGAGGTGCAGCGCAGCCAGGCGCAGCGCGACACCATGAACACCAGCTTCGAAGCGACGTTTATTTTCGGCGGGCAAATCCGCGGCGGCGAGCCGGGAATATTTCTTATTTACCCGCAGGGAAACTATATCCACGAGCCCCCCGACCTGCCGTTTCTTCAAGTCGGCGAAACCAAGTACGGCAAGCCGATTCTGGACCGTGTCATTCGCCCCGACACGCCCTTGGAATTGGCGGCGCGCTGCGCGTTGGTGTCGCTGAATTCGACCATTCGCAGCAACTTAACCGTCGGTCCGCCGCTGGAACTGCTGCTCTATCGCGCAAACGCCTTCGACGAAGGGAAACGTTTGGTCATGACAGAGAACGATCCCTTTTATCGCTCATTGAGCGAGGCATGGAGCGAAGGGCTGAAACGGGCGCTGAACAGTCTGCCCGCCTTCGATTGGGAAGGTTCGCTGCATCCCGCTCAAACTGTGCAGGGAACGCCGCCGACCCAGCAATCTTAGCGGACCGCTTCCGCCTACTCGAGCAAACCGCGGCCGTTGGCGCAAGTGTTGCTTCACAAATAGACAAAAGGAAGTCATCCATGTCTATCCGCGTCGCGTTGCGTCATATCACGACCTATGAGTTCGATCACCCGGTAACGCTTTCGCCCCATGTGGTGCGCTTGCGACCCGCGCCTCATTGCCGCACGCCCATTCGCGGTTACACGCTAAAAGTCACGCCTGCGAAGCATTTCATCAATTGGCAGCAAGACCCGTTCGGCAACTGGCTGGCCCGTCTGGTGTTTCCCGAG
The DNA here is from genome assembly GCA_021821045.1 of Pseudomonadota bacterium. Classification (GTDB taxonomy): domain Bacteria; phylum Pseudomonadota; class Gammaproteobacteria; order JAADHS01; family JAADHS01; genus JAKACW01. The sequence continues at coordinate 8,102 of JAKACW010000100.1, read as the reverse complement.
CCGGCGCGGGAGTTGAAAGTCGATGTGGAAGTGATCGCCGATCTGACGACCATCAACCCGTTCGATTTCTTCGTCGAGCCGGGCGCGGAAAAGTTTCCCTTTGAATATGCCGCTGTCTTGGCGCGGGAACTTGCGCCATACCTCGAAATCGCGGAACGGGGCGAACGGTTGCGGATCTGGCTCAAATCCGTGCCCCGCGAGCCGAGCAACATCGTGGATTGTCTCGTCGCGCTCAATCAGCGCCTGCAGAGTGAAATCGCCTACACAATCCGCATGGAGCCGGGCGTTCAAACCTGCGAGGAAACGCTCGCCAAAGCCGTTGGTTCATGCCGCGACAGTGCCTGGCTGCTGGTGCAGATACTGCGCCACTTGGGATTGGCGGCGCGCTTTGTCTCTGGCTATTTGGTACAGCTCACACCCGATGAAAAACCGCTCACCGGCCCGGCCGGACCGGGCCAGGATTTCACCGACTTGCATGCGTGGGCCGAAGTCTATGTTCCCGGCGCGGGCTGGATCGGGCTCGACCCCACATCGGGCCTGTGCGCCGGCGAAGGCCACATTCCACTGGCGGCGACACCGATGCCATCGAGCGCCGCACCCATCGACGGCTTCACCGACAAATGTGAAGTGAAGTTTACATTCAGCAACCACGTAACCCGATTGCGTGAAGCGCCGCGCGTCACCAAGCCGTTCTCCGCCGAACAATGGGGCGCCATCGACCGCTTGGGTGACGAGATCGACGCGCGGTTGATCGCCGAGGATGTGCGACTCACCATGGGCGGCGAGCCCACCTTCGTGTCCGTGAAAAATATGGACGCGCCCGAGTGGAACACCGAAGCGCTGGGCCGCGACAAGCGCGCGCGTGCCGAGGATCTGTGGCGACGTTTGCACGTGCGCTTCGCGCCGGGCGGATTGCTGCATGTCGGTCAAGGCAAATGGTATCCGGGCGAACCACTGCCCCGCTGGGCATTGGGCGTTTTTTGGCGCACCGACGGTCGGCCATTGTGGCGCGAACCCGCATTGCTTGCCGATCAACACGGTGATCTTGGCCATACCACCGCCGATGCCGCGGCGTACGTGCAATTGCTGGCACAAACCCTGCGCATCCATCCCAGCTTCATCCGCGCCGGCTACGAGGACGCGCTGTACTATCTGTGGCAGGAAGCGAAAACCGCGGCCAACGTGGATCTTGGTAAGGCAGACCTCGGCAACGATCTGGCCCGCCTTGCTCTGGCAGAGAAATTATCGCACGGCCTGGATCAGCCCATAGGCCACGCATTGCCGCTGCTGTGGGACTGGAAGAGAGAGCGTTTCATAAGCGGGCCGTGGCGTTTCCGGCGCGAACGGATGTATCTCGTACCAGGCGACTCACCGATGGGGCTGCGTTTGCCTTTGGATAGCCTGCCGTGGACGGCGGAAGCGCAACGTGAGATTGTGCCTGAGGTGGATCCCTTCGCCGAGCACTCGGCGCTGCCAGACTACTATGCTCGACTTTCAAACGAGGAGGGCGTCGGCGCCCGCGTGGACGAAGCTAACCCCGGCCGTTTCGTCGCGGTGCCGCATACGGCGCTGTGCGTCGAGTGCCGTGGCGGCATGCTGCATGTTTTTATGCCCCCTCTAGCGGTGCTCGAGCACTATGTGCTGCTTCTCACTGCGACGGAGCTTTGCGCCGAACAGTTACAGCTTCCGCTGGTCATCGAAGGCTACCCGCCGCCGCGTGACAGCCGCGTTCAACATCTACTGGTCACGCCCGATCCGGGGGTCATCGAAGTCAACATACATCCCGCCGCATCTTGGAAGGACCTGGTCGCAACCACCGAGGTTCTTTACGCCGAAGCGCGCCAAGCTGGCCTGGGCACCGAGAAATTCATGCTCGATGGACGCCACACCGGCACCGGCGGCGGCAATCACGTTGCGCTCGGCGGCGTAACGCCTTCCGACAGCCCCTGGCTGCGCCGGCCCGATCTGCTGCAGAGCATGATCACCTATTGGCAGCATCACCCGTCGCTGTCCTACATGTTCTCCGGCCTGTTTGTCGGCCCAACCAGCCAGGCACCGCGGGTGGATGAAGCTCGGCGCGATCAACTGCATGAACTGCAAATCGCTTTCGCACACACGCCCTTGGGTGAAGTGAAACAGCCCTGGTTAGTAGATCGTTTGTTGCGACACTTGCTCGTGGACGTGACCGGCAACACTCATCGGGCGGAGTTCTGCATCGACAAGCTTTACTCACCTGACAGCGCCGCGGGGCGCCAAGGTCTCGTCGAGTTCCGCGGCATGGAGATGCCGCCCCACGCCCACATGAGCGCGCTGCAGATGTTGCTGCTGCGGGCCCTGGTCCTGCGCTGCTGGGAATCGCCTTACCGCCATCCGCTGGTGGACTGGGGAACGGACTTGCACGATCGCTTCATGCTTCCACATTATCTTTGGCAGGACTTCGGCGAAGTGTTGGCCGACTTGGACCGGGCGGGCCTGCGGTTCGAGCGCGAGTGGTTTGCCTCGTTTCTGGAGTTTCGTTTCCCCAAATTCGGGATGACCCAAGTCAATGGTGTCGACATCGAGCTGCGCGCGGCCATCGAACCGTGGTATGTGCTGGGCGAAGAGACGAGCAACCGCGGCACGGCACGGTTCGTCGATTCATCCGTAGAGCGGCTGCAAGTGAAAGTCGTGGGACTAACCGATTCGCGCTACGTCCTCACTTGTAACGGCCGCCGAGTTCCGTTGCGCTTCACCGGCATCCAAGGCGAGTACGTGGCCGGCGTGCGTTACCGAGCCTGGCAGCCGCCGTCCGCGCTGCATCCGACTATCGGCGTGCATGCACCGTTGACATTTGATCTGTTCGATACTTGGAATCAACGCAGCGCCGGCGGCTGCACCTATCATGTCATGCACAGCGGCGGGCGCCACTATGACACCTATCCGGTGAACTCGTACGAAGCGGAATCGCGGCGCATCAGCCGCTTCAATGAGTGGGGCCATTCGCCACCGTCGGAGGAGCTTCTTATTGCAACGCAACCAAGCGCCGTTGTTGATCGATTTGCGGTCCGCGACAGCAGCGTCGGCTCCCCACCCGTAGAAGAATTACCATCACCGGAGTTTCCGCACACGTTGGACCTGCGTCGACCGCCGTTGTGAAAGGCGAGGGGCACTGACGCGTCAACTCCCCGCGGCGCCGTTCCCAACGGAAAAGTAAAACGTCGCGCCCCGCCCTTCCTGCGACTCCGCCCACACCTTGCCCCCGTGCCGTTGCACGATGCGCTGCACGGTGGCCAAGCCGACGCCGGTGCCGGGGAATTCGTCCGCGCGGTGCAGTCGGTGGAAAAGCAGGAAAAGCTTGTCTTGATACGCCGGATCGAATCCGACGCCATTGTCCTTGACGAAAAACCAGTCGACGCCATCGCGTTGCGTGCGGCCGAACTCAATGCGGGCGTGGTCGACGTTGGCGCTGAACTTCCAGGCGTTCTCAAGCAGATTTTGCAGCAAAACCCGCAACAGATTGCGGTCGCCTTGGACCCACAGCTCGTCGGCGATTTCGACATCAGCCGTGCGCTGCGGATCGGCGGCGCGCAAGTGTTCTATGACGTCGCTGGCGAGCTGACTCAGATTGACTCGATCGCGCACGATTTGCACGCGGGAAATTCGCGCCAATTTCAGTATGTCGTCGATCAGCGCGGCCATGGATTTGCCCGCGTTAGCGACGCGGTCGAGCATGTTCTTTTCCTGATCGGTCAGCTTGGCGGCGGCTTCGTCGCGCAGAATTTGACTAAATCCGGTGATCGATCGCAGCGGCGCGCGCAGGTCGTGGGCGATGGAATAGCTGAACGCTTCGAGTTCCTTGTTGCTTGCCTCCAAGGCGCTGGTGCGCTCCTTCACCAGCTCCTCGAGGTGCTCCTGATATCTTTTTAACTCCTTTTCGGCGCGCACCCGATCGGTGATATCAAGAATGCCGGCGATGGCACCCGCATAGTTGCCCTGCCCATCGCGAATGGGCGAGGCCGCCAGCGTGGTGTATTTGCGCTCGCCGTTTTTGCACAGAAACTCAAAGTCATGCTGTCCGCGCTCGCCGCGCTTGCGTTGGTCCAGCTTGTCGGCCGCGATCACCCGCCCGCGCTCGTCCATGAAATCGAACAAGTGCCTGCCGATCATTTCGTCGACACCGTAGCCCAGCATGCGCGCCATGGCCGGATTGACGAAAGTCGTGACGCCGTCCTGGTCGATGACCCAAATTCCCTCTTGGGCGAGGGTGACCACGTTGCGATACTGCTCCTCGCTGGCCTTGAGGCGGGCATAGGCGTCACCGATGTCCGCGCACATTTTGTTTATTCCGTCCGCGACGATGTCCAGCTCGTCGTTGCGCCGATCCCTTGCCCGGGGGCGGTCCAGAGCCAGTTCGCTCTGTCCGGCATTTTCGATTTTCAGACTGCGTAAAAAGCGGGCGATGCCCACCAAATGGCGCGTAACCAAGTTATAGAAAATAAACACGATAAACGCGGCCACCAGAAACGTTTTGATGGCGTTACCCACCACGATGGAAACCGCGCGATCGACGAGCCGTTGATAGACGCCATCGAGGCTCGCCAGGACGCGCAGCTCGCCCAACTGGCGAGGCCGCCCCTTCGAGACGTAGGTGAGCGGAATAGTGCGCTCGATGGTGTTGCTCGACGTAACACTCCCCGCGGACGCCCACACAGTCTCGCCTTCGGTGATCTCGGCGAATTGCATGTCCGGCATGCGCAGAATGCCTTCCAATTCCAACCGCACACTCTCCTGGTCGACCGACCATAGACTCGCGGCCAGACTCTCGGCATGCACATGCCTGACTTGCTCCAGTTCGGCCTCGATGAATTGGATGTCCCGCGCGTAGTCGTGGTACAGCTGAAACGCGGTGATAGCGAGGGTCACCAGCGAACTGAACAGCACGACGTAAAGGATGAGCCGCTTGGCCAGCCGGGGATCAACATTCTCGCGCTTGATTTGCGTATTCATGCCCAGTTCTACTCCCCGGACGAAATCGTTTCGTCGTACAAGCGCGCGTAGGTTCCGTCGTTCTTCATGTCGCGGAGCGCCTGCGCCAACGGTTCGACGAGTGCCGCGTGACGCTTGTTGAGATAAATGAACATTTCGCGGGAAATCAGCGGCGGCTCAATCATCGTCACGTTTTGAAGCGCTTGATCGCGCAGCTGTCGGAGTCCGCCCCATTTTTCGAAAATGACAATATCCACCCTGCCGGCGGCCAGCATGCTGAACAGTTGTTCGGGCGTCTTGACCTTGAGCAGGTCCGCCGATTGGGGAATATTGGCTTCGAGCACTTTCCAGCCGTTGATAATGGCCACGGAGTGATGCTGCAGGCTCTCCCAGCCGTCAGGCAGGGACGTTACCCCGCGACCGAAGGCCATGAAATGCCAATCCATGATCTTCTCGGGCACCGGAACAATATTCGGATAGTGCTGCTCGAGGCCGGCGATCCTGCTGATTTCGCCGTCCGCGAAACCCTGACTGGCTTCAAGCAAGCCGCGTTCTGCAGGCAGCGCGATCGTTTCCAGCCGCCCACCAACGCGGCGCAGCGCCTCCGCAGCAATGCGGTCCAAAAACCCTGACCGTTCTGTCGTGTTTAAGGGCGGATTGCCCGTGGTGTTAAGCTCGAGTACGAGTTCGGCGCGCGCCGGACCACAATAACCCAACGCCAGGGCCACCGCGGCGAAAAATACCCACTTCCTTGGTCGAGAGTTCATCGCACTGGGAGTTTAAAACAGTTTCAACATCGCGAATACGCGCATTTCGCGTGCGATCGGTTCGCCGCGCGACGCTTGGCACTGTAGCGACCGGTGAAGCCCGACCTTGACGGGATTTCCCACGGTTTGTTACACAGAGTGAATGACTGACCCACTGGAGAAATACGGAGCGGCATTTCACCAACTGTTGGACGCCGCTCCCGACGCCATGGTCGTGGTGAACGAAAGCGGCAAGGTTGTTCTCGTCAATGCCATGGTCGAAACGCTCTTCGGGTACTCCCGCGCCGAACTTCTCGGTCAACCCATCGAGATGCTGCTGCCGCAACGCTTCCGCAGCGCTCACGCCGGCCACATACGCGGCTTCACCAAAGAACCCCGCGTTCGCCGCATGGGCGAAGGGCAACTGCTATTCGCGCGCACCAAAGCCGGCCGGGAGTTCCCCGTCGAAGTCAGCCTAAGCCCCATGCAAACGGAGCGCGGCATGCTGGTGACGGCGGCGATCCGCGACATATCGGAGCGAGTCAAGGCCGAACAAACGCTCAAACGCCACGCCGAAGAACTGGCGCGTTCCAACGCCGATTTGGAGCAATTCGCCTATGTTGCGTCCCACGACCTGCAGGAGCCGTTGCGTACCATTTCAAGTTTCGCCCAACTGCTGGCGCGGCGATATAAAGGCAAACTGGACGCCGACGCCGACGAGTTCATCGATTTCGTCGTCGACGGAGCCGCGCGCATGCAGACCCTCATCAACGACTTGCTGACCTTCTCTCGCGTTACGACTCGCGGCAAACAGTTCGCATCGACGGACTGCAACGCGGTAATGGGCTACGTGAAAAAAAACTTGGAACTCGTCATCGGCGAGACCCAGGCTACGATCGACATCGAAAATCTGCCGACCGTTAACGCCGACGCCAGCCAGCTTGTCCAATTGTTCCAAAACTTGGTCAGCAACGCGATCAAGTTTCGCAAACCGGACGTACCGCCGCGCATCGCCATCGAAGCCAAAGACCAACAAGGGATGATTCAGTTCTCGGTAAAAGACAACGGCATTGGTTTCGAGCCACAGTATGCCGACCGCATTTTCCTACTATTCCAGCGCTTGCACGGCAAACGGGACTACCCCGGAACCGGCATTGGCCTGGCGGTATGCAAAAAAATCGTCGAACGCCATGGTGGTCGCATTTGGGTCGAGTCGACGCCGGGAGTCGGCGCAACGTTCCACTTTACCTTGCCCAAAACGCCGACTAATATTTAGTAACATTTGTCAGGGAACCAATACTTGGCGGGGTCTATGGCATTTCGCATCTTGCTGGTGGAAGACAATCCGGCGGATATCCGCTTGACCAAAGAGGCATTAATCGACGCCAAGGTTCACCACGAGCTGTTCGTTTGCGAGGACGGCGTCGAAGCAATGAATTTTCTCCATCGCCAGGGCAGTTACGCCGGCAAGCCCCGTCCGGATTTAATTCTGCTGGATCTCAACCTCCCCAAGAAGGACGGCCGCGAGGTTCTGCAAGAAATCAAAAACGACCGGGAGCTGAAGTCCATACCCGTTGTAGTCCTTACAACGTCCCGCGCCGAAGAGGACGTGCTGCGCTCCTACAATCTGCACGCCAACTGCTACGTCACCAAACCAGTCAACCTGGATCAATTCGCACACATCGTCAAAAGCATCGAAGATTTCTGGTTAACTATCGTGCGCCTACCTACCGATACACGAAGTACATAGAACTCCGTTGTCACTGGGGGGTTTACGTGACGGAGAATGACCTAACCGCGCCTATACGCGTGCTCGTCGTCGAAGACAACCCGGCGGATGCCCGGCTCGTCTACGAACTGCTGTTGGAGACCGGCGTTAGACGGTTTGAAACGCAGTTCGCGGACCGCCTTGGTTTGGCGCTGCATCGTCTCCAGCGCGAGTCGTTCGACGCCCTGCTGCTTGACCTTTCTCTGCCGGATGCGCAAGGGATCGAGTCCATTGCGGCCGTGCAGGCTGTCGCTTCCGATCTGCCCATTTTGATCCTAACCGGTCTCAACGACGAGGACGTCGCCCTCGAGGCCGTATCCAACGGCGCTCAGGATTACTTGGTAAAAGGCCAGAGCAACACTGCCCTGCTTACCCGCGCGCTGCGTTACGCGATCGAGCGCAAACGCACCGAGCAGCGCCTCACGTATCTGGCCCAATTTGATCCGTTGACCAACCTGCCCAACCGCGCGCTGTTCCGCGATCGACTGGAACAAGCCTTGAAACGCGCCAAGCGCAGCGCACACTCCGTCGGATTGATGTTCCTCGATTTGGATCACTTCAAGGATATCAACGACACGCTGGGCCACGAAGCCGGCGACAAGCTGCTCACGGCCGCGGCTCGA
>JAKACW010000029.1 GCA_021821045.1 Pseudomonadota bacterium | reverse complement strand
CGAACAGATTATTCTGGTTCAGCTCGGACGGCAGAGAACTGACCTCAAGATGGCGCGCCCGGACTTTGCCATCTTCGCTCTCCACGGTCATCGTAACCACGGTCTGGGACAAGGACTGGTCCAACAACGCCATGACCGCGCTATTCCAACTCTTGGTTTCCACGTCGCCGACCGTGATGATTCTGTCGCCCGGCATGAACCCGCCGTGGGCGGCAAGGGAGTTTTCCGCAACATCGCCGACGATGGGTTTGAGGCCGCTCACGCCGAGGATGAACACCAGCCAATAGACGGCGACCGCCAGCAAAAAATTGAACACGGGTCCGGCCAAGACGATGGCGGTTCGATACGCCAGCGGCTGCCGATTGAATGCGCGATGCTGCTCCTCCTGCGCGACGGGGCCTTCGCGCTCGTCGAGCATCTTGACGTAGCCGCCCAAGGGAAACGCCGCAAGCACATACTCGACCTTGTCCGGACCGCGAGTCGTCGACCACAAGGGGCGACCAAATCCGATGGAATAGCGCAGCACCTTCACGCCTAAACGCCGCGCCACCCAAAAATGACCGAACTCGTGGAAGGCGATCAGGATGCCCAGCGTAACGACGAAGAAAAACGCAGATGAGAGAACAGAACTCATTCGATCAGTGTCCCATTGTTGCCGCGACAAAGGCCCGCGCTTCGCGTCGCGCCCGCTCGTCGGCTTCGAGAATCTGCTCCAAGACTTCCGCGCTCGTGCCGTGGATGCGTCCGAGCGTGTGTTCAATCACCGAGGCGATGGCGGTAAAGGGCAGCTTGCGTTTCAAGAACGCGTCTACCGCGACCTCATTGGCGGCGTTCAGCACCGTCGTGGCCGCGCCGCCGGCCGAGATCGCATCATAGGCCAGGCGCAAACAGGGGAAGCGCGCAAAATCCGGCGGCTCGAAATCAAGCCGGCCGACGCGCAGCAGGTCCAGTCCGGACACTCCGGCATCGATGCGCTCCGGCCACGCCAATGCGTTGGCGATCGGCGTGCGCATGTCCGGCGTGCCCAATTGCGCCAACACCGAACCGTCGACGTATTCGACCATGGAATGAATCACGCTCTGCGGGTGGACAATCACTTGCACGGTGTCTGTTGTGGCATTGAACAGCCAACACGCCTCGATCAACTCCAGCCCCTTATTCATCATGGTGGCGGAGTCCACGGAAATCTTGCGCCCCATTTCCCAGTTCGGATGGGCGCAGGCCTGATCCGGCGTCACTTCGTGGAGCGACGCCAATTCGCGGGTCCGAAAGGGGCCGCCGGATGCGGTAAGCAGAATGCGCTTAACGCCGATTCGTTCCAATCCGTCGCCGAACGTCGGGGGCAAGCACTGAAAGATCGCATTGTGCTCGCTGTCCACGGGCAATAGCTGCGCGCCGTGTTTCTTCACGGAGTCCATGAACAGCGCGCCGGACATAACCAGCGCTTCTTTGTTGGCCAGCAAAATACGCTTGCCGGCCTGGGCGGCCGCCAGGGTCGGCAGCAGTCCCGCCGCGCCGACGATGGCGGCCATAACCGTATCCACCTCCGGCAAGGTAGCGACCTCGCGCAAACCCTGCTCGCCGGACATCACCTCGATGTTCAGCGACGCGCCCTTGAGCGCGTCCCGCAACTGCCCCGCGGCCGCTTCGTCGCGCATCACCGCGTAACGCGGTCGATGTTCGCGGCACAAGCCGAGCATCTTTTGCACGTCGGTGTTCGCGCTCAGCGCCACGGCGCGATACTTGTCCGGATGGCGCGCCATCACGTTCAATGTATTCAGCCCGATGGACCCCGTCGCGCCCAGGACGGTCAGCGCGCGAGCCGTCATAGCTTGGCCAGCCATAGGATGCCCAGCCCGAATAGGGGTGCGCCGGCGGTGATGCTGTCAATACGGTCCAGAACGCCGCCGTGGCCGGGCAGCAACTGGCCGCTGTCCTTGATGTGAGCATGACGTTTGATAAGACTTTCAAACAGATCGCCGACCACGGAAAACCCGGCAGTGACTACGCTTAACGGCACAAACCACAACATATCCGCGGCGCTCAAACCCAGCCACACGCCGCCGAGCACCGACCAAATCGCCGTGACGGCTAATGCCCCGAGGGCCCCTTCCCAGCTCTTGCCGGGGCTGACCAGCGAGGCCAATTTGCGCCGGCCAAACTTCCGTCCGACAAAATACGCCGCTGTGTCGGCGACCCACATCAGCGTCAAACAATAAAGCGCCAACTTCGGCCCGGATTCGCCGGCCTGATGCAGCGCCAGCAACGCCACGAACGGCGACCACAACACCATGAAGCCGACGGCGAGAGAGCTGACTGGAAACCCCGGCATCCACGCCGCCACGTCCTGTGACTGACTCTCGCCGCTGCGCTGAGCGCGGATAATCCAATACAACGCGACCGCCCACCAAACCAGGGTAAACGCCAACACCGCCGACACCGCGCCGGTGTAGCCGGCCAAGATGAGACCCAGTGCGAGCAAACCGGCGAACACGGCCAGCGCAGCACGGCGAACGGCCTCGGCAAACGGAAACATGTGCAGCCACTCGCGGGCGCCCAAGAGCAAAACCGCGCCGAACAAAACGCCGAGCCACATGGTGGGAAGGTAAAGCAATGCGCTCACGAACAGGGGTAGCAGCACCAGCGCGGTTATCACTCTCTGCTTAAACACGCGAGCGCACCTGCTCACTGGTTTGCCCGAAGCGCCGTTCGCGCGACGCAAACGATTGCAGCGCCGCTTCCAACGCGGCGTCATCAAACTCCGGCCAGGCCAACGGCGTGAAATAGAGTTCGGTATAGGCCAGGTTCCACAGCAGGAAATTCGAGATACGCTGCTCCCCGCCCGTTCTGATGAACAAGTCGGGCTCGGGCAGGTCACGAGTCACCAAATGATCAGCCAGCGCGGCCTCGTCGATGGAATCGATGCCGCGCTTTCCGTCGGCGACTTCGCCAACAAGGACCTTGACCGCTTGAACAATGTCCCAACGGCCGCCGTAATTGGCCGCGACGGTCAGACGCAGACCAGTGTTGTCCCGGGTGAGCGCTTCAGCATCCGCCATGGCTTTTTGCAGCTTGGGCGAAAACATACTGCGATCCCCAATGACGCTCAATCGAATCTTGTTCTTGTGCAGGTCCCGGGTTTCCCGCTCCAGCGCCAGCATGAACAGCTCCATCAGCATGCCCACTTCCTGCTGCGGGCGGCGCCAGTTTTCGCTGCTGAACGCAAACAACGTCAACGCCTCGATCCCTCGCTTGGCACAGCCCTCGACGACCTTGCGCACCGCCTCCACGCCGGCGCGGTGGCCTGCGATTCGAGGCAAGTGCCGGGCTTTGGCCCAGCGGCCATTGCCATCCATGATGATGGCGACATGGCGGGGAAGAATCTGCTGCTGGGTGTTGGACGACATTGCGAACCTTTGTTCGGCGTTAGAAAACCTGTGATCGATCCCTGCAGGCGCGCTGTGATTGGTGGCTCCAATCGCGATTCGGTGCGCGCTCCGATCGCGGATGAATCCGCTCCTACATTTTTGTTCGAAGCACCTAGATCGCCATCAAGTCCTTTTCTTTTTCGGCCAGAACTTTCTCCACCTCGGCGACGTACTTATCGGTTAGTTTTTGGATCTCGTCTTGGGCGCGGCGCTCCTCGTCTTCGGTGATTTCTTTCGCCTTCGTCAGCTCTTTGAGACCGCCGTTGGCATCCCGTCTGACGTTGCGAATCGCCACCCGCGCATTCTCCGCTTCGTGACGAACCACTTTTATCATGTCTTTACGCCGCTCCTCAGTCAGCGGCGGCAGCGGAACGCGGATCACCGTTCCCGCGGTTGCCGGGTTGAGGCCGAGATCGGACGACATGATGGCCTTCTCGATTGCCTGCACCATCCCTTTATCCCACGGCGTAACCACCAAAGTACGGGCGTCTTGCACTGTTACGTTGGCCGCCTGGTTAATGGGCACCTCGGTGCCATAAAAATCCACTCGAACGTGATCCAACAGACTGGTGTGAGCCCGTCCCGTACGCAACTTGGCCAGCTCTTCCCGAAACGCCTCGATGCTCTTGGCCATGCGCGCCGTGGCGTCCTTTTTGATGTCATTGATCATGACTCCGCTCCCTTTTCTACCAGCGTGCCCACATCCTCGCCCAGCACCACCCGTTTCAACGCGCCCGGCGTGTTTACGTTCAGAATCCTCAACGGCATGCCGTGATCGCGGCACAGCACGATCGCGGTGGCGTCCATCACCTCCAACTTGCGGGTCAGGACCTCGTCGTAGCTTAGCCGCGTATAACGCTTGGCATCGGCGTGCTTCATTGGATCGGCTGAGTAAACACCATCCACTTTGGTCGCCTTGATCAGCAGGTCAGCGCCGACTTCCACGGCGCGCAAACTGGCGGCGGAGTCGGTGGTGAAAAACGGGTTGCCCGTGCCGGCGGCGAAGATCACCACGCGGCCCTTCTCCAGATGCCTGACGGCCCGGCGCCGAATGTAGTCTTCGCAGATTTGATTGATCTTGATGGCGGACATCACGCGGGCATAGGCCCCATGCCGCTCGAGGGCGTCCTGCATAGCCAGGGCGTTGATGACCGTGGCCAGCATTCCCATGTGATCCGCGGTGACCCGATCCAAGCCTTCCGCCGCCAATCCGGCGCCGCGGAAAATGTTGCCCCCGCCGATGACCAACCCGATCTCGACGCCCATGGACAGCAGACCACAAATATCGGAAGCCATCCGCCCGATGACTTCCGGACTGATGCCGTACTGGGTCTGCCCCATGAGGGCCTCGCCGCTGAGCTTGAGAAGTATTCTTTTGAATTTTGGTTTGGCGGACGCGGCGTCAGGCACGGGTTAGCTCCCCCGCACCTGAGCCATAACCTCTTCGGCGAAGTTATCGACTTTCTTTTCGATGCCCTCACCCACCTCGAAACGCGCAAAGCGAGTCACTTGCGCGTTGTTCTTTTTCAGCAACTGCTCGACCGTGGTGTCCGGATCCTTCACGAACGGCTGACCGAGCAAGGACACTTCCTTTAGATACTTGCTGACCCGGCCTTCTACCATCTTCTTAACGATCTCGGCCGGCTTACCGCTTTCCGCCGCTTGAGCGGTGTAAATCTCGCGTTCTTTCTCGACCGTTTCCGCAGGAACATCGTCAGGACGCACACACACCGGCCGGCTGGCGGCAATATGCATGGCGACATCCTTGGCGACCTCGACATTGCCGCCCTTCATTTCCACCAGTACCCCGATGCGGGTGCCGTGCAAATAGGAACCCACGGTAGCGTCGGAAGAGCCAAGGGTAGTGAACCGGCGCACCGAAATGTTTTCGCCGATCTTCGCCACCAGTTGTTGGCGAGTCTGCTCGATGGTGTCGCCGCCGCTCTTTTCGATCGAGAGCTTTACCAACTCGTCGAGCGACGCCGGCTTGCCTTCCAAAGCACGTTGCGCGACTTTGGCCGCGAACCCGGTGAAGTCATCACCCCGCGACACGAAATCGGTTTCGCTGTTGACTTCCACCAGAACGCCGGTGTGACCGTCCGCACTGATCGCCAGTGCGATGATGCCTTCGGCCGCGACGCGTCCTGCTTTCTTGTCGGCCTTTGCCAGACCTGCTTTGCGCATCAGTTCGACCGCGGCCTCGATGTCGCCTTTGGTTTCAACCAATGCCTTTTTGCACTCCATCATGCCGGAGCCGGTGCGCTCGCGGAGCTCCTTGACCAGTGATGCTGATATATTCATTGTGGACTTCTCCTCGATTCGTGGCGCGGCGCCTTAAGCAACATCGCCCTCTGCGGCTTCGTCACCGCCGGCTGCAGCGCCTTTGCTCTTTACCGCAACCTTGCGCGCGACTTTCTTGACCGCGGCCTTCTTCTTGGCCGGCCGTTCCATGCCTTGTTCCGCGGCACCCTCTTCCACGGCGATGAACTCGTCTTCGGGGCCTTGCGTCACGATGGTCGAACGCGCTTCAGAAACCGAATCCGCGACGTTTTGCACGTAAAGGCGAATGGCGCGGATGGCGTCGTCGTTGCCCGGGATGACATAGTCAACGTCGGTCGGGCTGTTGTTGGTGTCGACGATGCCGATCACCGGGATGCCCAAGTTGCGTGCTTCGGCGATAGCGATCTTCTCGTGACCCACGTCGACGACGAACAGCGCGTCGGGCAGAGACATCATATCCTTGATGCCGCCGAGGCTCGCCTCGAGCTTGGCCATTTCGCGGCGCAGGCCGAGGGCTTCTTTTTTGCTGAAGCGATCCAGCGTGCCGTCCTTTTCCATCGCCTCCAGATCTTTGAGGCGCTTGACGGATTGTTTGATGGTCTTGAAGTTGGTCAGCATGCCGCCGAGCCAGCGCTGGTTAACATAGGGCATGCCGCAACGGCTTGCTTCTTCGCGAATGACATCGCGCGCCGCGCGTTTGGTGCCGACGAACAGGATGCGGCCTTTTTTCGCCGCCAGCTTGCCGATGAAGTTCATCGCATCGTTGAACAGCGGAACGGTTTTTTCCAGATTGATGATATGGATACGATTGCGCTCCCCGAAGATATAGGGGGCCATTCGTGGATTCCAGAAACGGGATTGATGTCCAAAGTGCACGCCAGCTTCAAGCATCTGGCGCATGGAAACGGATGCCATCGTATTTGCTCCTTGTAGGGTTGAGCCTCCGCATCTCCCAAAAGCCGACCGGCGCAGTTTGCCCCGGCACCCCGGCCAGTGTGACGAGATGCGTGCGAATTTAATAAAGGTTGTTTACGGTGAGACGCTGCGAATGTTGGATTCGTTGCGTTGCCCGCGCGGCTTTATACCATAGAGTGCTTATCCGGCTCAATGGCGGGGTGAATTCCGGCAAATAACCTTTTGAAAGTAAATACTATAATTGGAATAAATCGAGAATCACGGTAAACTTCCCGACCTCAATGCGTAACCCGACATCAAACGCCATGGAAGTGCATATAAAAACCGCCGACGAAATCGAAAAAATGCGCTTGGCGGGCCGCCTGGCGGCCGACGTCCTGCAAATGATCGGGCCGCGGGTCGTGCCGGGCGTGACCACCGGTGAATTGAACGACATTTGCCACGATTACATCGTCAACACCCAGCAGGCGGTGCCAGCGCCGCTGAATTACCATGGTTTTCCCAAATCGATCTGCACGTCGGTGAATCATCAGGTCTGCCATGGCATTCCCAGCGACAAACCCCTCAAACAGGGCGACATCGTCAACATCGACGTCACGGTCATCAAAGACGGGTTTCACGGCGATACCAGCAAAATGTTTTTTGTCGGCGAACCGTCCATTCAGGCGCGGCGCATCACCCAGGTCAGTTACGAGTGCATGCGCATCGGCATCGAAATGGTTAAACCCGGCATGCGCTTGGGCGACATCGGCAGCGCCATACAAAAGCACGCCGAGAAACATAGCTTTTCCGTCGTTCGCGAGTATTGCGGTCACGGCATCGGACGGAAATTCCATGAAGAACCTCAGGTCCTGCACTACGGCACGCCCGGCACCGGGATGATTCTCGAGTCCGGCATGACGTTCACCATCGAGCCGATGATCAACGCCGGCAAACGCCATGTGAAGCTGTTGCCGGACAAATGGACCGTTGTCACCAAGGATCGCAGCCTGTCGGCCCAGTGGGAGCACACTATTCTCGTTACGGACGATGGGTTCGAAGTTCTCACCAAGCGATCCGACGAAAACATCTGAAGCAGCACCACCCCAGTGGGAGCGGTTTCCTACCGCGATTGACTCGGCGGAAAATTGCGGTAGGAAACCGCTCCCACCACACAGCCTCGGCCCATGTCGAACAACTTCGCCCTATCCAAACGCACCGACCGGCCGGGTTTGGTAACATGGCTGCTGTTCGCGCGACGTAGCAGGTACGAGCATGTTCTCCGACGTTAATTTGATCGACTCCGCGGCCTTAGGCAAAGAACTCGCAGCAGGCGCGAACCCCTTACCCGTGTTGAGGCGCATCCTGAGCGAAGCCAATGCGCAACTGCGCCAACGCTTTCTTAGCGGCGAAAACATCAGCCGACTGATCCACCAACGGGCCTGGGTTGTCGATCAAGTGTTGCTGTGCGCCTGGCAGGCGCTGCTCGGCGGCGACGCATCGCGTCTGGCACTGGTTGCCGTCGGCGGCTATGGTCGAGGCGAACTGCATCCCGGCTCGGACATCGACATTCTGATATTGCTGCCGGACGAGCACGGCGACGAGTTCAAAGCCAATCTCGAACGCTTCATCACCTTGCTGTGGGATGTGGGTCTGCAAGTGGGGCAAAGTGTCCGCACCGTGGACGAGTGCGTCGCGGCCGCGCAGGACATCACCGTCGCGACCAATCTGATGGAGGCGCGCTTGGTCAGCGGCGACGCCGAGCTGTTTGACCAAATGAAGCGCCGCACCGGCCCGGAATGCTGCTGGCCGAGCCGGCAATTCTTCGAAGCCAAGTGGCAGGAGCAGATCGCCCGCCATCGACGCTATCACGACGCGGTGTCCAACCTCGAACCGAACGTCAAGGAAGGCCCGGGCGGGCTGCGCGACATCCAGATGATCGGCTGGGTGGCCAAACGGCATTTCGGCGCGGCGACCCTGCACGATTTGGTTCAATACCGTTTTTTGACGGAAACCGACTACGCGGCGCTGATGGAAGGCCAGGAGTTTCTGTGGAAAGTGCGACTGGCGCTGCACACGCTGACGGGGCGGCGCGAGGACCGCCTGCTGTTCGATCACCAGAAAAGCATCGCTCAGCAGTTCGGCTATCAGGACGCCCGGCACCGGCTGGCGGTCGAGCAATTCATGCGCGACTACTACGTCACCATTACGGAGCTGAGCCGGCTCAACGAAATGCTGTTGCAACTGTTCCAGGAAGCGATCCTGTTCGCCGACGAACCCGTCACGCCGGTGCCCATCAACCGGCGCTTTCAATCGCGCAAAGGCTTTATCGAGGCCGTTGACCGGGACGTGTTCCGCCGCTACCCGTTCGCCATTCTGGAGATTTTTCTGCTCCTGCAGCATCACCCGGAACTGCTTGGCGTGCGCGCCTCCACGGTGCGACTGCTGCGCGAACATCGTCATCTGGTCGATGATGCTTTTCGGGCCGACATGCGCAACAAGAGCCTGTTCATGGAAATTCTGCGTCAGCCGCGGGGCATCACCCATGAACTGCGGCGCATGAACCGCTACGGCATACTGGCCCGCTATATCCCGGCTTTCGGCAAGATCGTCGGCCTGATGCAGTACGACTTGTTCCATGTCTACACCGTGGACGAACACACCTTGATGGTGTTGCGCAACGTGCGGCGTTTTACGCTGCCCGAGCACGCCCACGAGCATCCGTTCTGCCACAAACTCATTCAGCAGATCCCGAAACTGGAAATCCTATATCTGGGCGCCATGTTTCACGACATCGCCAAGGGGCGCGGCGGGGACCACAGCAACCTGGGCGCGCAGGAGTCCTACGAGTTTTGCGTCGCGCATGGCATGAGCGCTTATGACGCGCGCGTTGTCGCTTGGCTGGTGCGCCATCACTTGATCATGTCCAGCACCGCCCAGCGCCAGGACATCAGCGATCCCGGCGTCATTGCCCACTTTGCCCGTCAAGTCGGCGATCAAGTCCATTTGAATTATCTCTACTTGCTGACCGTCGCCGACATTCGCGGCACCAATCCGGAACTATGGAACAACTGGAAGGACGCCCTGCTCACCGAACTCTACATCTCCACCGCGCGCGCTCTGCGACGGGGCCTGGAGCATCCGGTGGACAAGAACGATCGCATCGAGGAAGTGCAGCGGGCGGCGAGAGAACAGCTGGCAGCGGCGAAGACATCCCAGGACGCTATCGACAAAGTGTGGAAACGCTTCGATGAGGATTATTTTCTGCGCCATACCGCCGACGAGATCGCGTGGCACACGCAAGCCATTGCCGTGACGGCATCGGAGGATCTGCCGCTGATTCTGGTGCGCAACGACCCCGCGCGGGGCGGCGCCACCGCCGTATTCGTGTACGCGCGAGACAAAGACTTCCTGTTCGCCGCCGCCACTCAAACGTTGGATCAGCTCAATCTCGACATACAAGACGCGCGCATTATCACCACCAAGGGCGGTCTCGTTCTCGACACTTTCATTGTGCTGGACTCGTCCGGCGAGCCGTTGAGCGATCCGTACCAGATCACCGAGTTGACCCGCAAGCTGAAGGCGGCGGTGGCCAATCCGCTGAAGCGCGCCGTGTTGAGTCACCGGCCGATGCCGCGGCGTTTGAAGCACTTTTCCATCGCCACCGAAATCGGCTTCAGCACCGACCTGTTCAATCAGCGCACAATTTTGGAGGTCGTTGCCGGCGACCGCCCGGGGTTTTTGTCTTTAGTCGGTCAAGCGCTCGCCGAGTGCGAAACGCGTCTGCACAGCGCCAAGATCAGCACCTTCGGAGAACGGGTCGAGGACATTTTCTTTGTCACCGACTTGTCGAACAAGCCGCTCACGGAAGAAAAGCAATTCAACTGTCTGCGCGACAACATTCGAGAACGCTTGGATGAAGGCCGCGTCTGACGGGAACCCATTGCAGGAGTGAGTATGCTAGGTCCACATGAATCGATGGGCCCGAGATCCCTCACGCCGTTTATCTTGCCCGCCGTTGTAGCCCTGATCAGCATCGCCATCGCGGCGATGGGCGACGCCGCAACCCAGGTAACACAGTTCGACCGTTCGGCCATCCACAGCGGTGAAGTGTGGCGTCTGCTCAGCGGCCATTTCGCTCATTTAGGCACGTCTCATCTGCTGCTCAACTTGGCCGGCTTGGCGTTGATCTCGCTGCTGTTCGCGCCCGTCATGCCCCCGCTGGCGTGGGCCGGCTGCTTTCTAGTGAGCGCCCTCTTCGTCAGCAGCGGACTGTACTTTTTTCTGCCGAAATTGAATTGGTACGTTGGATTGTCGGGCGTCCTGCACGGGCTGTTCGTCACCGGGGCCGTCGCCAGCTGGCGGCGCGGGCTGCGCTTGGAGGGTTTGTTATTGCTGGCGCTCGCGGTGAAACTGGTTTGGGAGCAAATCAACGGCCCGCTGCCGGGCTCCGAAAGCGCCGCGGGTGGCCCGGTGGTGGTGGATGCTCATCTTTACGGAGCGATCGGCGGTCTGGTTTTCAGTCTGGCGGAATGGGCTTACAAGAAAAAATTCGACGGCGGCGGATCCGCTCGCAATAAACCCGAGGCAGAGGATGATTCGGGCGGAACATCGCGGTAGGAAACCGCTCCCACAATGTCGCCCCGAGGGACGCCGCGACCAGCGCGACGGCATTTCACCCAAGCGCCGCCCCTCATCCACTCGCGGCGGGCTTCGCTGCGGACGGCTCAACCGGTTGCCGCGCGCTCAACCACGCCGCCACCAAGATGCACGCGCCGCCGATCCACTCTCGCGGCAACACGACCTCGTGAGTGAGAATTTGCGCCGATACCGCGCCGACAATCAGTTCGAACAGCAAGATGACCGCCGAACGGTGAACGGGCATGCGGCTGACGCCATAGAGCACCGCACTGGTCATGATGACGATCCCGAACAAACCGAGAGCGACGGCACCAACGATTCCGGGCATGGCTACCGCGCCGAGTTCGGGCGCCGCCAGCGCAAGCCAGATCACCGAGACGATAAACGCGCCCAGCCATGCCGCCGAGACCTTTGCGCCATCGGACAGCGCCGCGCCTTTGCGGGTCATCACATTGGCGATGGCGAAAGAGAAGCCGGACGATATGGCCAGCCAATCGGCATAGGTTTGGGGCCACGGGTGACTGAGCGTCGGATCCCACAGCATGAACAGCGCGCCGGCCATCGCGACCGCCAGGTGCACCAACGATGCCGGCGACGGCCGCTCGCGCAATACCAGCGCCCCGAATAGCACGGTCCACAGCGGCGCCAGATAAAACAGCAGCAGCACGCGAACCACGTTGCCTTCCAGCATGGCGAGAAAAAACGACACGTTGCACCAACCGCTCGCCAACGCGATGACGCCCAACACCATGGGATTCGCAGCGAACTGATGACGTGATCGCCAGAACACCGGCAACGCCACGGGCAGCGTTCCCAAATAAATAAAAAACGCCGCCCACAGACCAACCATGCCCCCCTGCTCCAGCAGACGCAAGGGATACCAGAAAATACCCCACAAAGTCGCCGCCAACAAAAGCGCCGCTACAGCCTTATTACTGGTTCTTTCCGCTTCCCCTGACAGCACAACACCCTTCCGGTACAATAGGCGCCTCGATTAGACCGCCCCACGCCCAATCTCGAACACCGAGCCCGCGCTTTAAAGGCAGTCCGGGCCTGGGCGACGCAGCGACCGCATAATGATAACGAATTTGGTGCGTAGAACTTGAATATGATGCTATGAACCCATCTATTGAACGACTGCACGCCTACCCATTCGAAAAATTGGCGCAACTCAAAGCGGGTGTTTCGACCCCGAAGGATTTGCGCCACATCGCCCTTTCGATCGGCGAGCCGCAACATGAAACGCCGTCGTTCGTATGCGACGTGTTGGCCGAACATTTGTCGGAACTCGCCAAATACCCGACCACTCGCGGTGTGGACGAATTGCGTGAAGCCATCGCACGGTGGCTCGTGCAGCGATTCGACTTGGCCGCCAATGCCATCGACCCGAATCACCACGTTCTGCCCGTCAGCGGCACGCGCGAAGCCTTGTTTGCCTTCGCCCAGGCCACCATCGATCGGCGGGTTCAACCCACGGTGGTCATGCCCAATCCCTTCTATCAGATTTACGAAGGGGCGGCGATTCTGGCGGGTGCGGAACCGTGGTTTCTGAACACCACGGCCGAGCACCACTTCGACATGGATTTGGATGCCGTGCCGCACACGGTTTGGCAGCGCTGCCAACTCATTTATACCTGCAGCCCGGGCAATCCCACGGGACGCGTGCTGCCCCGTGAACAACTGGCCAAGCTCATCGAGCTGGCCGATAAATACGACTTCGTCATCGCCGCCGACGAGTGTTACTCGGAGATCTATCCCGACGAAGACAATCCGCCTGTTGGATTGCTGCAAGTCTGCCGGGAATTGGGACGAACGAATTTCGAGCGCTGCGTGGTATTTCACAGCTTGTCCAAACGGTCGAACCTTCCTGGCCTGCGCTCCGGTTTCGTCGCCGGCGACGCCAAACTGCTCGACCGCTTCCTGCGCTATCGCACGTATCACGGCTGCGCCATGCCCCTGCCTGCGCAACGGGCGAGCATCGCGGCCTGGCGCGACGAGGAGCATGTGCGGGCAAACCGTCAGCTCTATCGCGAGAAATTCGAAGCAGTACTTGCCCTACTGCAGCCGGTCATGGACGTTCAGGCGCCGGACGCGGCATTTTATCTTTGGCCCCAGACGCCAATCCCCGACACGGAGTTCGCCAGGAAGCTCTACGGCGCCAAGAATGTAACCGTGCTGCCGGGCAGCTTTCTGTCCCGCGATACCCCTTTGGGCAATCCGGGCCGAAACCGCGTGCGCATGGCTTTGGTGGCCTCCGTCGCCGAATGCGTCGAAGCCGCGCAGCGCGTTCGCGCGTTTGTCGAATCGCTTTAGTTTTTTAAATTTATTGTCATACCCGGAGAAAAAAATGGCCGAACTGCAAACCATCATCGAGCAAGCCTTCGAAAAGCGCGCCGACATCACGCCGCGCAGCGTCGACACCCATGTCAAGGAAGCGGTCATGCACGTGATCGACCTGCTCGACCAAGGCAAAGCCCGCGTCGCGGAGAAGATCAACGGCCAATGGGTGGTGCATCAATGGCTGAAAAAAGCCGTGTTGCTGTCGTTCCGCATCCAGGACAATGCCTTCATGAAGGGCGGCTTCACCAACTATTTCGACCGCGTTCCCGCCAAGTTCGCCGAATACAATCCGCGCGAGTTTCGCGAAAGCGGCGTGCGCGTGGTGCCGCCGGCAACGGCACGCAAAGGGTCCTATCTGGCGCCCAACGTGGTGCTCATGCCGAGCTATGTCAACATCGGCGCCTACGTCGACAGCGGCACCATGGTAGACACCTGGGCGACGGTTGGATCGTGCGCTCAGATCGGCAAGAACGTTCATCTTTCGGGCGGTGTGGGCATCGGCGGCGTGTTGGAGCCGTTGCAGGCCAACCCGACCATCATCGAGGATGACTGCTTCATCGGCGCGCGTTCGGAAGTAGTGGAAGGCGTCATTGTCGAAAAGGGCTCGGTAATCTCGATGGGCGTTTACATCGGCCAGAGCACACGCATTTATCACCGCGAAACCGGCGAGATCACCTACGGCCGCATCCCGGCCGGTTCGGTGGTAGTATCAGGCAACCTGCCGTCAAAAGACGGCAATTACAGCCTGTACTGCGCTGTTATCGTAAAGCAGGTTGACGAAAAGACCCGTTCCAAGGTTGGAATTAACGAGCTGTTGCGCGATATTTAAATAGGAAGCGAGCACCCCACAGGTATGTCAAACACACTTGAATTGGCCATGGATTTGATTGTTCGGCCATCCATTACACCCGAAGACATCGGCTGCCAGGACATCATGATCGAGCGGCTGGAGGCTCTCGGCTTCACCTGCGAGAAACTGCGGTTCAAGACCGTCAAGAATTTCTGGGCGCGACACGGCACCACGGGGCCGGTGTTTGTGTTTGCGGGTCATACCGACGTCGTACCGCCGGGACCGCAGGCCCAATGGACCTCGGCGCCCTTCCAACCCGAAATCCGCGATGGCTACCTGTATGGGCGTGGCGCGGCCGACATGAAGGGTTCGCTCGCCGCCATGATCACCGCGACGGAACGCTTTGTCGCCAAACACCCGCAGCATAAAGGCTCGATCGCCTACCTGATCACCAGCGACGAAGAAGGTGTCGCGATCAACGGCACCGTCAAAGTCGTGGAACATTTGCAGAAGCGCGGCGACACCATCGATTGGTGCGTGGTCGGCGAGCCGACCAGCGAAAAGCGCGTCGGCGACGTCGTCAAGAATGGCCGGCGCGGTTCTTTAAGCGGCAAATTGGTCGTCAAAGGCGTGCAGGGTCACATCGCCTATCCCCATTTGGCGGAAAATCCGGTGGAGAAATTCGCGCCGGCTTTGGCGGAACTGGTCACCCAATCCTGGGACAACGGCAACGAATTTTTCCCGCCCACCTCGTTTCAGATCTCCAACATCCAGGCAGGGACCGGCGTGACCAACGTGATTCCCGGCGAACTCACCGCGTTGTTCAATTTTCGCTATTCCACGGCTGTCACCCACGAGGAACTGAAGGCGCGGGTCAATGCCATCCTGGATAAACACAACGTGCGGCGCGAACTGGAATGGACGCTGTCCGGCGAACCTTTCCTGACGCGCAGCGGGGAATTGGTCGACGCCGCCCGCGCCAGCATCAAGAAATACGCGAATTTAGAGACTACGCTTTCCACATCGGGCGGAACCTCCGACGGCCGCTTCATCGCGCCGATGGGTGCGCAAGTGTTGGAACTGGGTCCGGTCAACGCCACGATTCACAAAATCGACGAGTGCGTAAGCGTGGCCGATCTCGACATGCTGTCGCAACTTTACGAAGGCATCCTCGAGCACCTGCTGGCCTAGCCGGCTTGGAAACCTGGCGCAACCATCTATACTTTCAGCCGTAGCGCTCCGCGAGCGAAACGGGGCCTTAGCAAAGGAGACCGCCTTGGACGAGAAACGCCGCTTCAGCCGTCTGACCTTTGATGCGGACACCAGCCTGACCGTCAACGGCGAAGACGTTAAATGCCATGTGATCGATATCTCGATCAAGGGTGCCTTGCTGACGATCCCGGCCCACCTGGCGCTCAGCCGCGGTCAGAACGCGCGATTGACGTTGAAGCTCAATGACAGCGACGTGGTCATTACAATGGACGTGACAACGGCGCACGTCACCGGTGACAGGGCCGGCTTCTACTGCCGCGAAATCGACTCCGACAGCGTGACCCACCTGCGTCGTCTGGTGGAACTCAACCTGGGCGATCCGGAATTGCTCGAACGGGAACTCACCCAGTTGGGCACCCACGGCGGGGAGCCGCTTTCGGGTTAGGGCCTAAAACGCCCAGTCCAGCGCTTCGCGCAGCCGCTTCACCGCGGTCACTTCCACGCCCTCGATGATTTTCTTCGGCGCATTTCCATGGGGCACGATGGCGCGCTTGAAGCCTTGCTTGGCCGCCTCGCGCAATCGATCCTGCCCGTTCTGCACAGGACGGATTTCACCCGCCAGCCCGACTTCGCCGAAGGCCACCAAATCCTGCGGCATCGGCTTGTTGCGAAAACTCGACAAGGCCGCCAGCAACGCCGGCAAATCGGCCGCGGTTTCGTTGACGCGAATGCCGCCCACCACGTTGATGAAAACATCCTGATCGAACATCGCCGCGCCGCCGTGACGGTTCAACACGGCCAGCAACATGGCCAGTCGATTTTGATCCAGGCCGACGGTCACGCGCCGCGGATTGGCGCCATGGCTTTCCGCCACCAACGCCTGCACTTCCACCAGCAGTGGACGGGTCCCCTCGCGCG
Source organism: Pseudomonadota bacterium (assembly GCA_021821045.1). GTDB lineage: Bacteria > Pseudomonadota > Gammaproteobacteria > JAADHS01 > JAADHS01 > JAKACW01. The sequence continues at coordinate 38,517 of JAKACW010000029.1, read as the reverse complement.
TCACCATGATCATGCTTCCCGCCACGGCGTCATCGTGGCGGGACAAAAATATCGCCGACGGATTGGTAACCTGCTTGAGCCCGCCTTCGGTCATGGCGAACGCGCCCAGCTCGTTGACGGCGCCAAAACGATTCTTCATGGCGCGAATGATGCGAAACGGGCTGTTGGCGTCGCCCTCGAAATAGAGCACCGTATCCACCATGTGCTCCAGCACGCGCGGCCCGGCAAGCGCACCTTCCTTTGTGACATGCCCGACCAGAAACAGGACGGTCTGAGTCTGCTTGGCATAGCGCACCAATTGCGCCGCGCTTTCCCTCACCTGCGCCACCGAACCCGGCGCCGACTGCAACAACGGCGAATAGACGGTTTGGATGGAATCGATCACCATCACGTCCGGCTGCTGCGCCCGGGCGTGTTCGATGATCGCGTCGGCATTGGTTTCCGCCAGCAGCAAACAGCCGCTGTCGCGCAACCCCAAACGGTGGGCCCGCAGGCTCACCTGTTGCAGCGATTCCTCGCCGGTCACATAAAGCGTCTTGGCCCGCGTACCCAAATCGGCCAGCATTTGAATGAGCAGTGTGGATTTGCCGATGCCCGGATCGCCGCCGATCAAGACTACCGCGCCCGCAACCAGGCCGCCGCCCAACACGCGATCCAACTCGGGAATGCCCGACGTATTGCGCACCACGGATTCCGGCGCAATGTCGCGCAGCACGCGGACCTGCGCGCTGGTATCCCCCGCGTAACCGCCGCGCCCTTGGAAGCGGCCCTTGGCGACCACGGCGACGCTTTCGGTCAAGGCGTTCCACGCCCCGCACTCGCCGCACTGACCCGACCACTTGGTACTTTGCGCGCCGCATTCGCCGCACACGTACACGGCTTTGTTTTTTGCCATAGCCCCTTCTCGTAATGTTTCCTGTGCACTCTGGTTGCCAAACCGGGCACAGAATGGTTAAGTTGCACCATCATGAGTAACGCGCTGATTATACCGATTGCCTTGGCACTGATGCTGTTAGCCGAGCCCGGGACAGCCGCGGAAATCCGCGTCCTCGCCGATGCCGATCTCGACGGCTGGGAGTCAAAGGATTTCGCCGGTCAAACGAACTACGACGCGGTGACTTTGGACGGCCATACCGTCGTTCGCGCCCACAGTAAGGGCGGCGCATCCGGGCGTTTCCTGGAAAAAGACATCAATCTCAATGCCACACCCTACCTGAATTGGCGCTGGCGCGTCGACAATCGATTGACGGGTAATGCGGAACGGGAAAAAAGCGGCGACGATTACCCGGCTCGGCTCTACGTCGTGGTATCGGGCGGCGTTTTCTTTTGGCGCACAAGAGCGGTGAACTACGTCTGGTCGAGTCAGCAGGCGCCGGGCAGCCATTGGCCTAACGCGTTCACCTCTAACGCCCAGATGCTGGCCGTGAGAGGACCGGACGCCGCCCTCGGCCAGTGGCACGTTGAGAAACGCAACGTCCGCGAGGATTTCAAAAAACTGTTCGGCAGCGACATTACGCAAATCAACGCCATCGCCTTCATGACCGACACGGACAATACAGGCCAGGAAGCCACAGCTTACTACGGCGAAATCTTTTTCAGCAGCGAGTGATACCACGCGGTTATGCTTTTGTGGGAGCGGATCATTCCGCGATTGGACCTAGAATGCAAATCGTCCCGATCCGTCGCTACGCGCTCGCTCGCAGCACGACATAGAAACTCGCCCCGCCGCCCGCATTGTTCTCGGCGTAAATTCGCCCAGCGTGGCCGTTTTCGACGATCTCCTTACAAATCGCCAATCCCAGTCCGGTTCCGCCCGCTTTGTTTTGGGTCTTGCTGCTTTGCACAAAGGGATCGAATATGCCTTGGAGTTCATCCTGTGGAATTCCGGGGCCTTGATCCGTAACCGCGATGACCATCTTGCCGTCGTCCCGCGGTTTGGCGGTGATTCTCACCATCTCGCCCTCGGGACTGAACTTGATGGCATTCGATACAAGGTTGCGCAACACCTGGGCGAGCTTGTTCTTGTCGGCCTGTATCGTCAGCTTCGGCGCAATGCCCACCACCATCAAGTTTATCTTCTTTTCCTGCGCCGCCGGACCGAACTGCGCTACGACCTTGTCGGCCAGCTCTTTGACATTCACCGCCACCGGCTCGTAATCCATTTTACCGGCTTTGAGTTTCGATAAATCCAGCAAGTCGTTCAACAGCGCCAAAAGATCCTCGCCGCTGTCTCTGATCTCATCGAAGAAGCCGTTAATCTCCTGCTGCGTTGGATCATCGGTTTTCTTGAGTCCGAATTTGGCATAGCTCAAAATCGCGTGCAACGGGGTGCGGATTTCGTGAGACATATTGGCCAGAAACGCCGACATCATGCGCTCGGCGGCCAATGCCTCGTCGCGCGCCTCAATGAGATCTTTGGTTTGTTCGTCCACCTTGTCCTGCAGCGTGTCGCGCATGTCGATCACCGCCTGCTCCGCCACCTTGCGCTCGGTGATATCGAGCACCGTTCCCATAACGCGACGCTGCGTCAGCGTGTCCTCCGCACCGGACACCACTTGACCGTGGACGTAGCGAATCGAGCCGTCGGCGCGAACGATGGAAAAGTCGCCCTGTAACGGCGTGTTATTCTCGGCGCAGCGTTCGATTTCCAGTACAGCCCGCGCGCGGTCATTGGGATGAAGGAAGGCCAAGAAATCCGCTAGAGTCCAAGTCCCTGTCGGGGGCTCGCATCCGAGCAAATGAAACAGTTCATCCGATCCGGTAAACTCATCGCTAGCCGGATACCATTGCCAGTCGCCCAAGTTGGCGATGCGTTGCGCGTTCGCAAGCCGCTGCTCCCGGTCGCGCACTTGCTTCTTGGCCCGCAGGGTTTGGTCCTGCTCCACGGACAGTGCAACCTGGTCGGCGAGAAATCCGATGAAGTTGCGCTCGTCAAGCATCCAACTACGGGCAGAGTCCGCCGCGCACTGCAGCACGCCGGCGATGCCGCTCTTCGACCGAATGGCGGCGAACAAAGACGCCTTGCCGCCCAATCCCTCCGCATCCAGCAGCAACGCGCAGGGGCCAACGTCGGCCTGCCCGTCGCTCATCACAACCCCTTCGACTTCCAACTGCTCGAACAGGCAGCCGAACCTGGCGGCGCTCAACAGCCGTGGTTCGGCCGCGTAATCCGGCCAACCCGCGGCCACGTACAACCGCGCCTCTTGTTGGTCCAGCAACCAAACGCGAACAGTATCGATATCCAACGCCACGCGGCAAACACCACAAATCACGGTCAGGGAATCCCGTAAGGTTTCCTTGCCAGTGTCCTTGCGTGTACCGAGGCTCACCAGCGCGGCATTCTGGCGCGCGAGCCGCGCCTGGGACTCCGCCAACTCGCGCTGCATCGCCTTGCGCTGACTGATGTCGCGCACGATGCCGGTAAACCGCCTCGTCTCTCCGACGCGCGCTTCGGCCACGCTGAGTTCGGCATCGAAGGTCGACCCATCCTTGCGCCGACACACCACTTCCCGGCCGCCGACGCCGATGATCTTGCCCTGCCCGGTGGCGATATAGCTGGCCACGTAGCCATCATGGACCGCTGCGTCCCGAGGCAGCATCAGCATCGACACGTTGCGCCCGACGACTTCCTCGGTGGAGTAGCCAAAAATCTGGCGAGCCGCGGGATTGATCAATTCGATTCGCGCGCGCTCGTCGATAGTGATCACGCCGTCGACCACGGTGTCAAACATGGCGGTGAATAGGGCGTTCTGACGCTGCAACTGATCTTCGAGATTGGCATTGGATACCAGCAGCGCTTGCCACTCATCGTTCGCCAACACGAGACTTCGAGCTCGGTCGACAAAGTCCGCTTCCATTCGGTCTTGCGCTCGCAACAGGTTAAAGGCGGCAACGAAACCCAGCTCCAGCTCGGCGTCGGTTGGCAACGGACTGAGGAGAAATGCGGTAAAACCGGACAGCGCTGTCAGAGGATCGTCGCCGGCGCCTAGAACAACGTAGACCGCGCACCGCGGCGGTTGCGCGTGCCGCTCCTGCCAGGTACGCGCTATCTCCCGGGCAAACTGCTCGTGAAGAACGTGAATCCCGGGCGCCCAGGGGTTGGTTGAACTGTCGTCGATACTTGCGCCGTGTCGCGCGAGCGCGGCTTGCGCGATCCGGCGCAGCCGGTCGTTCTCCGAGGTCGAAAACCCGTTGAGCGTGAGCGCCACCGCGCGCGCTGCACCATCGAGGTCAGCCGGCCGTGCGCCTGCTTCGGGCATCTGCATTGACGGGCGCCGCTACTCGGAAACCATGCTGATCATTTGATGCAACTGCTCGCTGCTCAGGCTACCTTCCGCCGACAACTGGAACAACTGCTTCATGATGCGCGAGAATCTTTCGTCGATAAGCTGGCTGCGATCGTAACTGTCACGAATACCGTGAATACAGCGGTCGACAATTTCGAAAATGCTTTTCTCTTGATATTCCTCGAGACCCAGGCGCGGAACGACGTCGTTGAACCGCTCGGCCATGTCCTCGACGATGGTGTAGCTCTCGCCTTGCATCGCTTTGTAGCGCACGGCGAAATCGTCCAAAACGCGATTGATCAAACGCACAAACTCCATGAGCAATGCATACTGACGCTCGTTCTCCTGCGCGACCAGCAAGGCGCGTACCCGCGCGTCGGCGCCGCCCAGCAGGTGGCAAATGTTGTCCTTGATCAAACCATAGCGCTCCGCGTTGTCCACGGGCATGTTCTTGATCAATAGGGAGATGTGATCGAAGTTCACGATGGTACGGTGATTGAAGTCCACGAACCGCCCTTTGTCGGCGGCGCGTTCGAGAACGGACTGCTCCAAAGGACTCATGGTGCCCGAGTCACTCTTATAGAAGGGCTTGGCCGCACCGAAGATCGCCAGACTGGAACTCAAGCCCATGGCGCGGGTGGTGTCGAAGAATCGCTCCGCCAAGGCGTCGAAGTCCGCCGCGGTGAAGCTCGCTTCGAGAAAGTGAATGATCGAACCAAGCTCACTGGTACTGGTCATGGCTTGCATGGCGATGGCGTTCGCCTGGGCCACGCGCGTCGCCAACTCCTCACCACGTCGCTGGGTCGCTACGGTTTTCGCGATCTTGACCAACAATTCTTCATGGTCGAAGGGCTTGATGAAGTAGTCGTCGCCGCCCACTTCGTAACCCTTGAGGCGTTCCTCCAGCGAATCTTTGGCGGACACAAATATGACGGGGATATTTTGGGTCTCGAAGTCACTGCGAATTCGCGAACAGACCTCATAACCGTCGATGCCGGGCAGCATAATGTCCACCAGCATGAGGTCGGGTTTGTTCTGTTGCGCTTTGCTCAGACCTTCCTCACCGCTTTCCGCCGTTTCCAAGCGGTACTTTTCGGCCAGCAGGCCAGTCATGATGCGGAGATTTTTCGGCTCGTCGTCGATAACGAGAATCAGCGGCGGTGTGCCCATAATTCGGTCCTGTCAGAATTCGCGTGTGCTCCCTTCACTATCGGGAACATGACAGGATCGGTTTAGACATATCGAGCGGTTAGCGCGCAAAATCCGGCGCCATGAAAAATGGTTAAAGTCGCGGACGATTAATCATCGGCGCTAAAACGACAGCAGGCAATGCAAGCGGTAGTCTTTGAGCAGCTTGCGTCCTTCAAGCGCCGCGAGTTCGATCACAAACGCACAACCCGCAACCGTCGCACCTTGATTCTCGATGAGTTTGCAACTCGCGGCAGCCGTCCCGCCGGTCGCGATCACGTCGTCCACCACCAGGATGCGATCACCGGGACCGACCGCGTCCACATGCATCTCGAGCGAGGCCGAACCGTATTCAAGATCGTAGGAAATGCTTTGGACGTCATAGGGCAATTTGCCGGGCTTGCGCAGCGGAATAAAACCGATCCCCAATTCCCACGCCGCCAATGCGCCAAAAATAAAACCTCGCGCTTCCATCCCCGCGACGGCGCTCAACGGCTCGGTGACAAACGGATGGATCAGCTCATGAACGGTCAGCCGCAATGCGGCTGGGTCTTTAACCAGCGGCGTAATGTCCTTGAACACAATGCCGGGTTGCGGGAAGTTGGGAATGTCGCGAATCTTTTCCTTGAGCAATTCCATTCATGAAGCCTCTAAGCGGGTCACTGGAACCCCTCGCCGCTGCTGTAGACTTCGTGAATGTAATTTTCAAACCGCGTGTACTGGCCGAGGAAGGTCAAGCGCACCGTCCCGATGGGGCCATTACGCTGCTTGCCGATGATGACTTCCGCCGTTCCCTTGTCCTGGCTGTCCTCGTTGTAGACCTCATCGCGGTATATGAACGCAATCAAGTCGGCGTCCTGCTCGATGGCGCCCGATTCGCGCAAATCCGACATTACCGGCCGCTTATTCGGACGCTGTTCCAAACTGCGATTGAGCTGAGACAACGCAATAACAGGAACGTGGAGTTCCTTGGCCAACGACTTCAAGCCTCGAGAAATCTCCGAAATCTCCCCGGTGCGGTTTTCCTTGTGCCCAGGCACTTGCATGAGCTGAAGATAGTCGATCACCACCAAATTCAGGCCATGCTCCCGCTTCAAGCGACGGCAGCGGGCACGCAGCTCCGTAGGAGACAATGCCGGCGTGTCGTCGATGAACATCTTCGCTTCTGCCAACAGGCCGACGGCCGAGGTCAAACGGGGCCAATCGTCATCGTCCAACTTGCCGGTGCGCAAGCGATGCTGGTCGATTCGCCCGAGCGAAGACATCAAACGCATCACCAGTTGCTCGCCGGGCATTTCCATGCTGAAAATCGCCACGCTCAGACCATGTTTGATGGCGGCGTTTTCCGCGATGTTCATGGCGAACGTGGTCTTACCCATGGACGGCCGTCCCGCCACGATGACCAGGTCGGACGACTGCAAACCCGAGGTCATGTCGTCGAAATCCGAATACCCCGTGGGTACGCCGGTAATCGGATTGTCCTGTTGAAACAATGTGTCGATGCGGTCGACGGTTCGCGTCAGCAAATCCTTGATGCTGACGAAACCGGATCGTCCCTTGGCGCCCTGCTCGGCGATCTCGAACACCAAGCGCTCGGCGTTATCCAGCAGCTCGGCCGCAGCGCGGCCGTCGGGACTGAATCCGCTATCGCTGATCTGGGTGCCGACATTAATCAACTGCCGCATCACGGAGTATTCGCGCACGATCGACGCGTACGCTTTGATATTCGCTGCGCTGGGCGTGTCGTTCGCTAAGGCACCTAGATAGGGCAACCCGCCGACATTCTCCAGCTCATTGCGGCTGCTAAACCAGTCAGCCAGGGTGACCACATCGAACGGCTTGGCCTGATCCGCCAACTCCGCGATGGCGCGATAAATCAATCGATGATCGCGACGATAGAAATCCGCCTCGGTTACAACGTCAGCCACTTGGTCCCAGGCATCGTTTTCCAGCACCAAGCCGCCAAGCACCGCCTGCTCCGCCTCTAAGGAGTGGGGCGGCACGCGCAAGCGCTGGGTCGTTTCGTGAGATTTGGGAGCAAAAGCAAGTTCCATGCTTAGGTACCTGTCGTGGTTCTTACTGATCGTCGCGAGCGCGGCACTACTTTTGTGCGCGCAACTAATGGGTGCTCCGGTTTGAATGTTACGACCAAACGGTTTGGGATGGTCGATCGTTCAATGGAACCTCTGATCAATTCGTTGCATCCGAGCGTGCAGCGACCGAAGGTCGCGCAGCCAGTAAAGGATCCGCAGGTTTGCGCTGCGGTGGTTTGTCTTTGTACCGCAACATCCGCCGTCAACGCAATACTAAATTTCCGCGTGTTTAAAAATTTGTTGCGACACCGCAATGCCGATCGAGTGGTGATCATTTCACCCATGAACTTAAAAACAGCGGTTTAGAATTTCGAACTGATGCAACAAAAGAAGCGGACAACAGAAATGATCTGATTCGCAATCGCGGAGCAGCAAACAACACGCGTTGTTCGCTAGAGGTTCAATGACACGGTCGATGAAGCCAGCCGAGCCCCCTGGAACGAAAACGCCGCGCGACACCTACGTGCCGCGCGGCGCTGGCGAAAACCCGAATACCGTGATCGGATACTAGGCTTCAGCGACGACGTTAATCGTCACCGCGGCGTCAACATCAGGATGTAAATGCAGCACAATCTCATGCATGCCAACGGTGCGCAGCGGACCGTTCGGCAAACGAATTTCATGCTTCTCCACAATCGAACCCATCTTGCCGATCGCTTCCGCGATATCGATCGTGCCGACGGAACCAAACAACTTGCCTTCTTCACCCGCGATGGCGCTGATGGTGATTGTCTTACCGTTCAGATCGTCGCAACGCTGTTGCGCAGCGGCCAAGGCATCCGCCTCGGCTTTTTGCAGTTCGGCGCGGCGCTCTTCGAACTTTTTCTTGTTGTCGTCGGTGGCCAAGACCGCCTTGCCACGAGGAATCAAGAAATTGCGCCCGTAACCGGAACGGACGTTGACCAGATCGCCCAACTTGCCCAAGTTCGTTACCTTTTCCATCAATATGACTTGCATAATCCCACCTCAAAAGTATTCAATGAATCAAAACCGTTCGCCCAATTACTCGGCCTTGCTCGCTCCCGGCTGCGAAGGCAGCGGGAAGCGGCTTCGAAACTTGGCCCAGGTGTCCACCCACCCGACCACCGCCACCAAGAACACCAGATGGGGAATGATCATCGCAAAATAAAACGCGACAACGGGACCTTTCCCCCATCCTTTGGCCGCCGCGATGTGGTGAAAAATCGCCGCGCCGACAAAAACATATACCGTTGTCACCACCCACGTAAGATCGCCGGCGATCGCGCCGATTCCGCCGTCTAAAAGCTTTGCCGCGACGGCCACAACAATCGCAACAATCGCAGCGGTCCGCCCGAGGTCGAGACGGAGAAACTCGTCGCGAAAGCCGCCCGGGTTGTAGAGCAGCGCTTGCCACCACCGACCCAGAAACAACCCAAGTACGCTGGTCGTGACCAACGCCGCCGCCAGCAAACCCGTCATCAATCCCGCCATCATCTCGATGACAACGCCGAATTGATCGGCGTCACCGCCCAGCGCAGGATTTGCCGCCAGCGCCTGCTCGAAGACGCCGCGCCACAACGCGGCCGGGTCACCCACCGCGCCGTGCATACCGAACACGAACAGGGCCCCAACAACCGAGGCCAACGCAACCGCCAATCCCAGCGCGATGGTGGATCGCAACACAATCGCCAGCAACCAAACCGGAACCACGACCACGGCCATGGAAACCAGAAAGCCGGCGACCAGGGCGTGGTTCGTCGTCGCAAAGTAACCCAACAGCCCTGCGGCGGCAGCCCCGCCCGCGATCACCAACAAACCGGAACGCCACCCGTTGCGCAGCGTGACCAGAGCCACCGCGCCCGCCGTCACCAATTGCACCGGCGACAGAAGGATACTCAATGCGGACGTCAAGGTGACAACCATGACGGCCTGCATCGGGCCCCGCATGATGAATGACGCCAGCGCTTTCACTCGGGGAAATCCTCTTCAGGGCACCCCGCGCAGGGACGGCACCCCTCGCAGCGCGCCGTCCCTACAACGAGAAACAAAACTAATGCGCGTCGCTATACGGCAGCAGCGCCAGAAAACGCGCACGCTTGATGGCGCGCGACAATTGGCGTTGGTACCGGGCGTGGGTTCCAGTGATGCGGCTGGGTACGATCTTGCCCGTTTCGGTGACGTAGCTCTTTAACGTGGCAATGTCTTTGTAATCGATTTCTTTGACGTTTTCTGCAGTAAAACGGCAAAACTTTTTGCGGCGAAAATAACGTGCCATGACGATTTCCCTTGTTGGTTAGGCCGAAGCGCTGTCGTATTGGCGCGGTTCACGGGGACCGCGCGACTCACCCTCTTCGCGATCATCCTTCGACTTAGCCATCGGGGAAGGTTCCGTTACGGCCTCGTCGCGCACCAAGCTCATGTGGCGCAGAACGGCGTCGTTGAAACGGAACGCAGAGGTCAGCTCGTCCAATACCGGCTGGCTGCACTCGATGTTCATGAGGATGTAGTGCGCTTTGTGCGCTTTGTTGATCGGGTACGCCAACTGACGCCGGCCCCAATCTTCCAAACGGTGAATCTTGCCGCCGTCGCCCTCGATCAAGCTGCGATAGCGCTCGACCATGGCCGGAACTTGGTCGCTTTGGTCCGGGTGGACCAAGAAAACGATTTCATAATGACGCATGACTGCTCCCTACGGGTTATAGCCTTCCGCTCGATTGCGGTAAGGCAAGGAGTGAAGAAAGGCGGGTATTTTAATTGACAATTCAGCGCGATGCAAAACGTCGTTGACGGACGGCCTCGAACAAGGCGATACCCGTGGCCACCGAGACGTTAACGCTTTCCGTGCCACCGACCATGGGGATGTGCACTTTGAAGTCGCACAACTCCGCCGTAAGCCGGCGCAAGCCGCTGCCTTCCGCCCCCAGAACCACGGCTAGTGGACCGGTAAGGCTTGTTTCATAAAGACTTTTTTCACCGTCTCCGGCCAAACCCACCAGCCAGACGCCCCGCTCCTTAAGCTCGCGCAGGCTTCGAGCCAGATTGGTAACTTGAAAAAACGCCACCCGCTCCACCGCCCCGGCGGCCACTTTGCGCACAGTCGCCGTGAGGCCGACGGCCCGATCTTTGGGCGCAATGACCGCGTTCACCCCGGCCGCTTCGGCGGTCCGCAGGCAGGCTCCGAGGTTGTGGGGGTCCTGAACGCCATCGAGGATGAGCAAAAACGGCGGCCCTTCCAAGCCGTCGAGCAAGTCCGTCAGCGCCGATTCACCCTGCGCCGTTCCCATAAGAACTTCCGCGACCACGCCTTGGCTGCGACCGTCGGGGATAATGGCGTCAAGCCGCGAGCGCGGCACACGCTGCACGGTGATGCCGTGCTCCTGCGCCACGGCGATGAGGGATTTGGCGCGGCCGTCGTTGCGTTGTGCATCCAGCAGCAACGATTGAATATCCGAGGGCCGGCTGCGCAGAACAGTCGTGACGGCATGAAAGCCGTAAATCCATTCGGTGCTCACTGGGACTTAAACCGTCTCATTTCGCCAGCCCATCCCGCGGGTAAATATGTGGCGATGGGAGCTGGAGTTGGCGAGGATCGAGGCAAAGCATCGCGGTAGGAAACCGCTCCCACGGAAGAATGGGTGCTCTGGTGTAGTAGCGGATTCATGCGCGATCCGGCGCCCCGAACATCAACGCCGACGGCCGCGCTTTTTACGTCGCGGCCCGTCGCGCTTTTCTTGCTTGTCACCGGCAGCTTTGTGCTTTTTGCCGGCGCCTTCCTGCTTCTTGCCGGCCGGCGCGCTGGCCAACTCCAAGTCGATCTTCTTGTCGTCCAGACTGACCCGCGTCACGCGCACACGAACCTTGTCGAACAGCCGATAGACCGTGCGCGTGCGTTCACCATAGAGACGATGCTTGGGCGCGTCGAAATGGTAATAGTCGTTGTTCAGTGAAGTCACATGCACCAACCCCTCGATGTAAACCCCCGAGAGTTCAACGAACAAACCAAACGCCGTGACACCGCTGACAATGCCGTCGAACTCCTCGCCGACCTTGTCCATCATGTATTCGCACTTCAACCATTCTGTCGCATCACGGCTCGCTTCATCGGCGCGTCGTTCGGTGAGAGAGCAGCTTTCACCGTAGGTCGCCATCTCGGTCACGCGATAGGGATAACGCGCTCGAGGCTCGCCGGACAATATGTGGCGAATTCCGCGGTGAATCAGCAAATCCGGGTAGCGCCGAATCGGCGAAGTGAAATGCGTATAGGCCTCGTAGGCGAGACCGAAATGGCCCGTGTTCTCCGGGCAGTACACCGCCTGGCTGAGACTGCGCAATAAGACCGTTTGAATCAAATTGGCGTCCACTCTGTCGCGAATAGCGTCCAGCAACTGCGCGTAGTGGCGCGGCTCGGGATCGTCACGCCCGCCCAAACTCAAGCCGAGTTCGCCCAAAAAGTCGCGGAGATCGGCGAGTTTCTGCGCGTTGGGGCCGGAATGGACCCGATACAGCGAGGGCAATTCGTTGGATAACAAAAACTCCGCGGCGCACACGTTGGCGGCCACCATGCACTCTTCGATCAGGCGATGGGATTCCAACCGTTCCGCGGCGACAATCGCTTTGATCTTGCGGTCTTCACCAAACAGAATCTTGGTCTCGATGGTTTCGAAATCGATGGTGCCGCGCTTCTCCCGCTGCTTGCGAAACGCTTTATACAGCGCGAAAAGCTCTTCGACATGGGGCACGACTTCGCTGTAACGCCGCCGCACCGGCGCTTTCTGCGCAATGACCATTTCATGCACTTCGTTGTAGGTGAGCCGGGCGTGGGAATGCATGACGGCATCGAAGAACCGAAACTTGCGCACCGTCCCGCTGGTCGTGACGAACATTTCGCACACCATGCACAAACGATCCACCCGCGGATTGAGCGAACACAGTCCGTTCGACAACACCTCCGGCAACATCGGCACCACCCGGCCGGGGAAGTAGACAGAGTTGCCGCGCTTGCTCGCCTCCTCGTCCAACGGCGCGCCGGGTTGGACATAATGGGACACATCGGCGATCGCCACCAACAATCGCCAGCCTTTACCGTGAGGCTCGCAATAAACCGCATCGTCGAAGTCCTTGGCATCCTCGCCGTCGATCGTGACTAAAGGCAGGTGGCGAATGTCTTCGCGCCCGTGCCAATCCTGCTGGCGAACCTCGGGGTGGATGTCCTTGACCGCGTGCTGCACCGCCTCCGGCCATTCGGTGGGCAAATCATAGGAACGAATCGCGACATCGATTTCCATGCCCGGCGCCAAATGGTCGCCGAGAACTTCAGCTACCCGGCCGATGGGCTGGCTGCGCCAACTCGGCTGTTCAACGATTTCGACGACCACGATCTGACCATCTTGGGCGTTGCCTTGCTCACCCGGCGGGATCGCGATATCCAAGTGAATGCGCTTGTTGCTGGGCATGACGAAACCGATGCCGTGCTCCAGCAGAAATCGCCCCACCAAACGCTTGTTCGCGCGCTCGAGGATTTCGACAATTGCGCCTTCCTTCCGACCGCGGCGATCGCGACCGACTTCGCGCACCACCGCCCGATCGCCGTGCAGCAGGCTGCGCATCTGCTTGGGCGCCATGAAGAGATCCTCGCCGCCGTCATCGGGGACGAGAAAACCGAAACCATCGGGATGGCCGACGATGCGGCCGCGCACCAGATCCAATTTGTCGACGGGAGCGTAACTGCCGCGGCGGTTGCGAATAATCTGACCATCGCGCTCCATGGCGCGCAGGCGAAAAGTGAAGCTCTCCTGGTCCTGCGGGTCCGCCAACCCGAACGCGTCGCACAGCTCCTCGTGCGTCAGGGGCATTCCCCTGTCGGCAAGGATCTGCAAAATGAATTCGCGACTGGGTAAAGGCCGCTCGTAGCGCTCCGCTTCGCGGGCGGCCTGAGGGTCACTGGAAAAACGGGGTTTTTTTCTATTAGTCATAGTAGGTTAGCATTATAGCTCAGAGAAATTGACATCTGGGCGTTATGTGGGTAAATTGCGCCGGTCGCTCTTTGCCGAAGTGGCGGAATTGGTAGACGCGCTAGTTTCAGGTACTAGTGGGGAGACCCGTGGAGGTTCGAGTCCTCTCTTCGGCACCATCGAATGAACCCCGAATGATTCCATCCAGGTTTCCATCGGAATAACGCGCACGTTCGGCTGCGCCGGGAAAACCCGTCGACGCCGATACTGCGACACGCGGACGGCGCCGACCGGAAGTCACGACACCACGCTCATGCGTCAAACGGATGCCGCAACAGAATTGTCTCGTTGCGCTCCGGACCGGTGGAAATGATATCGATCGGAACGCCGACGCGTTCCTCGATACGCTCCAAATACTCACGGGCGACCTTGGGCAGCTCATCGAGGTGCCGCACCCCGACAGTGGACGTTTTCCAACCCGGCATTTCCTCGTAAATCGGCGTGCAGTTGGCCAACGCCTCACCACCCACCGGCAACGCGTCCACATCACCCTCCGGCGTCTTATAGCCGACACCGATGCGAATGGACTCCAAACCGTCCAACACATCGAGCTTGGTCATACACAAACCGGAAATGCTGTTGACCTGCACCGAACGACGGAGTGCCACCGCGTCGAACCAGCCGCAGCGCCGTGCACGCCCCGTGGTGGACCCGAATTCGTGGCCGCGCTTGGCCAAGTGCTCGCCCATGGCGTCGAACAGTTCGGTGGGGAACGGCCCCGATCCGACCCGCGTCGTGTAGGCCTTGGTAATGCCCAAAATGTAATCAAAGTGCCGCGGCCCCATGCCGCTGCCGGTCGCCGCGCCGCCGGCGGTAGTATTCGACGAGGTCACGAACGGATAGGTGCCGTGGTCGATATCGAGCAGCGTGCCTTGGGCGCCTTCGAACAACAGATGTTTGCCCGCTTGCTGGTAGCTGTATAACAGACCGGCCACGTCGCCGACCATGGGCTTGATCTCTTCCGCCAGCGCCAGCGAGTAATCCAGCACTTCCTGGAAATCCACGCCGTCGCTCTTGTAGTAGTTCTTCAGCACGAAGTTGTGATAATCCAACACCTCGCCGAGCTTGGCCGCAAATCGCTCGCGATAGAAAAGATCCTCGACGCGCAGTCCGCGCCGCGAAACTTTATCTTCGTAAGCCGGCCCGATGCCGCGCCCCGTCGTGCCGATCGCCGAACTGCCGCGGGCGACTTCACGCGCCTTATCCAAGAGGACATGATAGGGCAGAATCAGCGGGCACGCCGGACTGATAACCAAACGCTCGCGGGCGGGAACGCCCTTCTCCTCCAGCATGCGGATTTCCTGCATCAGCGCATCGGGGGAGAGCACCACGCCGTTGCCGATCAGGCATTGCACGTTCTCGCGCAAGATACCTGAGGGAATCAGGTGCAGCACGGTTTTCTGGCCGGCGATCACCAGCGTGTGGCCGGCGTTATGACCGCCTTGAAACCGCACCACCGCGTCGACGCGATCGGTCAGCAAATCGACGACTTTACCCTTGCCTTCGTCGCCCCATTGGGAGCCGATGACGACTACATTTTTTGCCATTGTTTAATACACCTTGTACAAAATCGGTTCGCAGATGAATCCGCGCCTACAGCGGCTTGATCTCCCACTGCTCTTTTATCCGCACCAACTGGCGATCACATCCCAACTCGACCGGCGACCCCGACTGATTGGGCAACGCCGAGATAACGCGCTCGCCGGAATGGCGCAATTGAGCCACCCGCTGCATCAAATCGACGTCGTCGCCGGCGGGAGCGAGGATGGCCAACTTGCGGCGCGGCTCGGCCTGAGCCAAGCGCAGCAGCGTCATCAAATCGGTGCTAAATCCCGTAGCGGGACGCGCGCGCCCGTAAGCGGCGCCGATATTGTCGTAACGGCCGCCGCGCGCCACTTCTTGGCCATGACCGGCCACAAATGCCGCAAAAACAAGCCCGGTTTTGTAGTGATAGCCGCGTAACTCCGCCAAATCGAAATGCACCGTGAGGTTCGGCAAACGAGCATTGAGCGCCATTAGCACTTGTTCGAGATCCGCCACCGCCTTGGCGATATCCGCGTCCAAGGGGGCAAGCCGCTTTTTCGCGATGGCCAGCACCTCTTTGTCGCCGTTCAAATCAACCAAGCAGAAAAAGTGATCCTGCCACGGGGCAGGAACGCGAGCAGCCTCGAGCAACTGCTCGACGTCCGGCCGCGCTTTGCGCTGCATCGCATCGAACAGCGTCGCCTCATCCTGATCCGACAACCCGGCGCAGCGCGCCATGGCGCGGAAAATTCCGACGTGCCCCAAATCGACGAACACATCGCCAATTCCGGCCCGCGACAGCGTTTCCACCATCAGGTGAATGACCTCGATATCGCCCTCGAGTCCGGGATAGCCATACAGCTCGGCGCCCACTTGAATCGGCTGGCGCGTTTGGGCAAACCCATCGGGCCGGGTGTGCAATACGCTTCCCACGTAGCACAAGCGCGAGGGCCCCTCGTTTTGCAGGTGGTGCGCATCGATGCGCGCGACTTGGGGCGTGATATCGGCGCGCACGCCCATCAATCGCCCGTTCAACTGATCGATGAGCTTGAAGGTTTGCAGATCGAGGTCGTCGCCGCGCCCAAGCAAGAGCGATTCGATGTATTCCATAAGAGGCGTAATGACGAGCTCATAACCCCACGCATCGAACAAGTCCAACAACCGCCGTCGCAGTTTCTCGACCAGCCGCGATTGATCCGGCAACAATTCCTCGACGCCTTCCGGCAGCAGCCATCGCTTCTCGTTCAACATCGGTCGTTCTGTGTTTTTAGCGTATGAAATAGAGCAAAATCGCACCGGTTACCATCACGGCAAACCCAGCCATCCGCAACGTACGATCATCGAGAGAAATGATGGTCGCCATGGTGCGTTTTAGCGTCGGGGGACTCAGGAACGGCATTATACCTTCAAAAACCAGCACTAACGCGACCGCCGCCAAAAAGTCATGCCAATCCACGCCACACCTCGATTATGCCCGCACAGTGAAAGGCGCCGTCAGCCGGAAACAATTGGACTTGCTGGCTTGCGCCCGATGATGACTCCACCTGCCACGGCAGTCCGCAGCTACAGAAAAAAAAGAAAACGCCACCAAGGGGCAGCGTTTGCTTGTTAGCGGGGTTTAAGATCCCCGCACCTGATGCTCTTATTGGGGCACTGTTAGTCCGTACCGCCTGACTCCTTGAAATACTTGAAGAATTCCGAGTCGGGCTCAACAACCATCGTGTTATTACCGCCCTTGAACGTACTTCGATAGGCCTGAAGACTGCGGTAAAAGGAGTAAAAATCAGGATCCGCAGTATACGCCTTGGCAAAAATCTCGGACGCCAGGGCGTCGCCTTCACCGCGAATGCGCTCCGCTTCACCATATGCTTCCGCGATGATAATCGTTCGCTTGCGGTCCGCGTCGGCGCGGATCTTCTCCCCCTCCTCGGCGCCCTTGGAGCGGAAGTCCTTGGCGATTCGCGCCCGTTCCGCTTCCATTCGACGATATACCGACGCGCTGACGTTTTCCGGCAAGTCGATGCGCTTGATCCGCACGTCTACGATTTCGATGCCGAAATCTCTGGCCTGCTGGGCCATGGTCGTAGTTAGGATGTCCATCACTTGCACGCGGTCGCCGGACACTACTTCTTGAATGGTTCGCTTACCGAATTGGTTGCGCAAATCCTGTTTGATGATTTGAGCAATACGCAGATTGGCCTGGTTGGAGTCACCGCCCATTGACGTGAAGTAGGTCGCGACATCGCTGATACGCCATTTCACAAAAGCGTCAACGATAACGTTCTTCTTTTCCGCCGTGAGATAACGCTCAGGTTCCGCATCCATCGTATTGATACGCGCGTCGAAGCGGCGCACCGTCTCGATAAATGGAAACTTAAAATGCAGACCGGGCATATAGTCCGCGCGGGCGATTTTCCCCAAGCGCAGCACAATGGCCTTTTCTCGTTCGCTTACCGTAAACAGCGAGATGGACGCCAAAAACAGCACGACCGCCACGCCGATAAGGACTGATGCAATTCGTTTTTCCATTAGCGTGCCTCCCTGCCGCGGGTATCGCTGCGACCCCGGCGGTCCTCCAATTGGGGCACCAGCGGCGCCACTGCGGCGGCATCATTCATAAGCGTGTCGGACGTGCTTGGAACCGCCGCTCCACCAGTGGTTACGCCCATGCGATCAAGCGGCAAGAACATCACGTTGTTGCCGGATTTCACGTCGATTACCACTTTGTTCGTATCCCGCATGACCCCTTCCACACTCTCGAGATACAAACGCTTGCGAGTCACGTCCGGCGCTTTGGCGTACTCGGTATAGATCTGGGTGAAACGCGCCGCTTCACCTTCGGCCTGAGCGGTGACTTGGGTCTTATAGGCGTTGGCTTCCTCAAGCTGACGAGCAGCCGCACCGCGCGCCCGGGGCAGAATGTCGTTGGCGTAAGCCTCGGCCTCATTGATCAAGCGCTGCTGATCCTCGCGCGCCTTTACGGCGTCGTCGAATGCGCCCTGCACTTCTTCTGGCGCTTGCGCCGACTGCATATTCACGCTCGTGACCTGCAATCCGGTTTTATAGCGATCAAGGATTTCCTGCGACAACGCCGCCACCCGCACTGCGATATCACTGCGACCCTCGGTCAAAACGAAGTCCATGTCGCTCTTGCCGACGATTTCACGCACCGCGCTTTCCGTCGCTTGGCGCAGCGATTCTTCCGGCTCCACGACCTGAAAAAGAAATTCGGACAAATTCTTTATTTTGTATTGAACCGCGAATTTGATGTCGACGATATTCTCGTCCCGCGTCAGCATCAGGGCTTCCTTGGCGTTGGTCGCCGTCATCTGTTGATTGCGGCCGCTGCTGCGATAGCCCAATTCGGCGGTTCGGATCTGATCGACGTTTTCAATCGTCACGGTTTCAACGGGGAACCAGGCCCAGTGCGGGCCGGGCAACATGGTGTCGACCAGTTTGCCGAAACGCAGCACGACCGCGCGTTCCGCCGGCGCAACCACATAGAAGCATTGATAGCCGTAAACGAAGGCGACAAACACGCCGATGAGAATCCACATACCCGATCCGCCGGGTCGAGGGATTCCGGCGGTTCCGCCGCCACCGGGGCCGCCCTGACCGCCGCCGCCCTTGCGACCGAACAGGCTGCCGAACTTGTTCTGCAAGTTGCGGATTACCTCGTCCAGGTCGGGCGGCCCGCTCTGATCGTTCTTGGGTTTACCCCAGGGGTCGTCGTTTTTCGGCCCGCCCGGCTCATTCCAAGCCATTGAGTACTCCGTGTCGGTTGATGATTTGGCACATTTGTCACTCGGCGAACCGGTGACACCCTGAATAGGTTACTTTTCGTTATCGCTCGCGCTCATAACGTTGATGCGCGCCGCAAGCGTATCCGCGCCAGTTCATTGCGCAAGCCTATGCCCAGTTCCGGAAAGAACGATTTTAGGCGGCAGCACCTTTTTATTCAAGCTGTTAGCCCGGCGAAACCCGGCCCAATACTCCCTAGGTTCGTCGGGTTGATTGAGTAACTCGCGTTTTTGACCCCCACGCCAAATTGGAACGCCGCGCAGCGGGAAAAGTTCGCTGTCACTTTCACGCCCCCGTCGGAGTCGCGTTTCAAATCACCGCTGCTCCCGCCCGCACACGCTCCGAGGACACCTCCGACGGCCGATACAAACGCTCAACCAACACCTGCTTGAGCAGCGCCACGCCATCGCCGGTGGCGGCCGAAAGCCAAACGCGCACGGCCACTCCTGACTCGTCGCGATCGATTCGCGGCAGAGCCGACGGGAGCAAATCGATTTTATTGAACACCATCAGTTGCGGCACGTGGTCGGCGCCGATATCGCCCAGGACGTCATTCACCTGATCGATGCGCTGATCGTGCTCCGGATCCGCCGCATCGACAACGTGCAATAGCAAATCCGCTTCGCGCGACTCCTCGAGCGTGGCGCGAAATGCCGCGACCAACGTGTGCGGAAGATCCCGCACGAATCCAACCGTATCGGCGAGAATAACCGGATCGCTATCCGGCAACACAACCCGGCGCAACGTCGGATCCAATGTCGCGAACAGCTGGTCGGCGGCATAAACGTCGGCTCGGGCAAGCGCGTTGAACAAGGTCGACTTGCCGGCGTTGGTATACCCCACCAGCGAAGCCGTGGCCAGACGGGATTTCTGCCGGGCTCGGCGTTGGCCTTGACGTTGCTTCTCGACTTTTTCCAAACGCTTTTTGAGCTGCTTTATACGGTCCCCGATCATGCGCCGGTCCATTTCGAGCTGCGTTTCGCCGGGCCCCCGTAGACCGATGCCGCCGCGCTGACGCTCCAAGTGAGTCCAACCGCGAACCAACCGGGACGAAAGATAACGCAGCTGCGCGAGTTCGACTTGCAGTTTCCCCTCGTAGGACCGCGCCCGCTGAGCAAAAATGTCCAGAATCAAACCGGTGCGATCAAGCACACGGCATTTGACCAATCGCTCGAGATTGCGCTCCTGCGCCGGCGAAAGGGCGTGATCGATCAAAACCAGATTCGCCCCAAGCTGCTCTACCGCGATACGGATCTGCTCAGCTTTGCCTGTACCGACGAAATACTTGGCGTCAGGGGCGGGGCGCTTGCCGGGGATTTCACCGGCAATCTCCGCCCCCGCGGCTGCGGCAAGTTGGCGAAATTCCTCCCAGGCATCATCGGAGCGAGGCGCTCCGATGTCGATGTGAACCAAAACGGCCTTTTCGCCACGCTGGGGACGTTCGAAGAGTTGCACTTACCTGGCTACGCTCATGGATGCGCTATTTCGCGTTGCCGGGACCCGGCACCGGAGGCGCGATGTTACCCGCGTTGTCATCGGCGCTCATTTTGACATTGCGCGCGGGTACGACAGTGGAGATGGCATGTTTATACACCATCTGGTTGACGCTGTTTTTCAAAAGCACAACGAATTGATCGAAAGACTCGACCTGACCCTGAAGCTTGATACCGTTTACCAAATAAATCGAGACGGGAACGCGCTCTTTGCGTAATGCGTTTAAAAAAGGGTCTTGTAAGCTATGCCCCTTCGACATGTGCTTTCTCCTTGTTATGCAACGTTTGGAACCCTAACATCGCCACGCGGACGGCCTGCGCCCGTGCGAACTAATGCGAAGGATCCTTTATTGTTGTTATCGCTCGATTTCCCTATTTCCCCTGAACCCAAATTTCAACGCCTGCGGGCGCGTCGTAAACCTGAGCCTAAAGGTTGGAAAAGGCGATTGATAACCCGACCTACCAAAAAAAACAATTCAATAAATGCGCCTATAAATACCCGCATAGGACCGTGAGCGCGGCGCACAGTGTATCACAAGGCCAACGGCCAAATTAACATGGGGCCGCGTCGAGAATTTTCAAGACATACTCAACAATTTGCTCGCTATCCGCTTCAATCCAACGCGCATTGTGCACTTGCCTGAGCCACGTCATTTGTCGCTTGGCAAGCTGACGCGTGGCGAATAACGCACGCTGGCGCATCGTCTCGGAATCGGTTTCCGCTGCAAGATACTCCCACACTTGGCGATAGCCGACCGCCCGCATGCTGGGCATATCCGCCGTCAGGCCCGGGCGCCCTCGCAATCGCGCAACTTCATCGACGAACCCGGCGGCAAACATGTCGTCCAAACGCTGAGCGATTCGCCGATGAAGCTTAGCGCGATCAGGCAGCCACAGAACAATCCTTGTCAACGGGTATGGAAATACGTATCTCTCCGCCTCGCGCCATGCGTCGCTCAGCGGACGCCCCGTCACTTCGTAAACCTCCAATGCACGCTGAATCCGCTGGGGATCGTTCTTGTGAATTCGCTGAGCGGAAACGGGATCGACCTCGGCCAAGCGTCGATGCAGCGCCTCCAGACCAAGAGTCGCAGTCTCTTCGACCAGACGGGCGCGAACACTCTCCGACGCTGCGGGCAGCGGCGCCAAACCTTCAAGCAGCGCGCGAAAATACAGCATGGTTCCGCCCACGAGCAACGGGACGTTGCCGCGAGAGTGGATCTGCGCGATGGCCCGCAGGGCTGCATTGGCGAACTCAGCCGCCGAGAAGGACTGCTCGGGATCGAGAACATCAATCAGGTGATGCGGAATCTCCTGGCGAATCGCCGGCGAAGGCTTCGCCGTCCCGATATCCATGCCGCGATATACCAAAGCCGAATCGACGCTGACAATTTCGCAAGGCCGCTGACGACAGATGGCCTCGGCCACGCTGCTCTTGCCGCACGCGGTGGGCCCCATAATGGCGATAACCCGCGGCGGGGCCCAGTTGGCGGAGCTAGCCGGGGACGTTTGATTCATCGTTCGGTCCAATGTACTTTTTTACCGTGCGCCAGTTCAGTTGGGTAATCGAGGCCACATCCTCATAACTGCGGTGGCGGTCATACAACATTCGACAATACGCGGCAAGGAGATCATGGGCACTTAGACTGCCCTTGTCGGCGGCGTCGAGCCAAGTGGCAGTGGGTCCGCCGCGCTGTTCGACGGCACAATCGCCGTTTAAGATGACGCGCCGCACGGTTTGTTCCAATTCACGCACGTTGCCCGGCCATGGGTAGCCGCGCGGAACCCCGGCCGCAAGCGCCGACATCACTTTATCGATCAATTCATGATCCACCTCCCCCGTCAGCCGTTCAACCAACAAGCCAACCAACCGCTCCAATTCGTCCGGCGCCTCCTGCAGGCGGGTGCGCAGCGGCGGCACATGGATCACGTCGGAGGAAAGACGGTAATAGAAGTCGTCGCGAAATTCTCCCGTTTGACGCAATTTGTCCAACGTCTTGTTGGTCGCGGCGATGACGCGCCCCTGAAAACGCTGGATCTTATGGCCTCCGACTGGGCAGAAGCGCCGCTCTTGGAGAACATTGAGCAACTTGATTTGCACCGGGATAGATACATCGCCGATTTCATCGAGGAACAACGCCCCGTGCGGGCTGCACCGTTCGAACAACCCGGCGTGATTGTCGATCGCTCCCGTAAACGCACCCTTGCGATGACCGAACAACTCGGACTCGATCAGACTCTCGGGAAACTGGGACAGGTTGGTGGCGATAAACGTTGCGGTGAAACTGTACTTGAAACGTCCCGCGACAGGATCAAAGGGTATCAAACCGGAGCGCCCTATCGCCGCCGCCGCCGAGCCTTTGCCGGTGCCTGTTTCGCCCAACAACAGTGTCGAGAAGTCCTCCATGCGATCCCACAGATGTTCTGCGTAGTAACGCACGTCGGCGGTGAATAGGTTGTTCCACAACGCGTGGCGTAGCGCTTTCATGCTCGCCGACGCGCCGATCAAACCCTTGGAGATGAAAAAGTGTGCGCGGCGCAGTTGATAAAACAGGGCCATGTAGCGCGCGGCTTCCGCTTCGCTGAGCCCGCGCTCTTTGAACTTGAACATCAGCTCCTGCGCGAACGGGACATCGGCTGGTTCGTCCCCCTTTTTCAACTGAGCTGCGATTAAACCGTCGAACGGGGAAGCGTACTGGTCATATAGTTCAAACAGGAACACATACAGGATAAGCTGACGATCATTCGCGGCGCAGTCCTGGACTTTGGCGATTCCCGAATCATTAAGCTGGGCGAGCTTCGCCTGGGCAAGCGGCGCCAGTGCGGCATAGTGGTGGCCCGACTGGATGGGCGCATCCACTTTCACGCCAAGCCACTGTTCCACTTGCTCAACGGTCGAACTGAACGGATTGGCAAAGATTACATCTGTGAAACGCTGAAAAAACGCTCTAAGCTCGCCGTGCAACGGTCTACTCCCAGCCACACCCACCCCCTGTTCGACTCTCTCCGCGCCCCGCAAGGGACAGCCGCCACGCCAGCACCCCCAGCAAAACCATCAGCGTACTCCAGCCAAACGCACCGCCGCCTTGGAAACCGGGACGATACTCGACGCTGTATTCGTTGGGCCGTTCTTTCACACGCTCCTTGAATTTGCCGAGCTGGGCATCAAGGTTCGCAACCATTTCGGAGGTGGCCTCGTCGAAGCCTTTCCTGCTGTCAGCGCGCAGCTCTTCACTCAGGTTCACGACCGTTGAACGGCCCTTTACTCTGGATGCGCCGGGCGCCCGAAACAGCAACTTCTTACTTTCCACTTCGTACACAGCCGTGTCCATCAAGGTCTGCGTGTCGTTCTTTTCGCCCTCAACCACATAGGCGCCCACTAGCGTCCAATACGTCAGTGACAGGATGTCCTCATCGGTAAACTGGACCTGATCGTACGACACCAGCGCAACGACGTCGACGCCGTACATCGTTCTGATCTGGTCAAGATTCTCGAACCCGCCCTTCGGACGCAGATAGGCGCTGGGGATGATTTCGATGTTTCGAACGAAATTGTATTGCTTGAAATGCGCCGCGACCGTTTCCAGCAGCTCCATTTTCTGATTTTCGCTTTGATACATCGGATCGATCGATCCAACCCAAAAGTTCGACTGGCCGCCGCCCACGGTATCACCAGGAACAAACGCTATTCCCACGTCGATGGGCAGTCTCAGCGTCGGAATCGACGGACTTTCCACCACATCTTTTTCGGGGTAGAGATACTCCACCACGCTGCTGCGCATTCGCTGTTTGGGCTGCATTGCGCAGCCGGCGAGAAACGCGACAAGAGCAACACATAGAAACAACTTGAACAACTTTCGCAGAGTCATATTCCACCTCACATTACTTTGATCTGGGGAAACATTCGCAAACGGCCGCAACGTCCCGGTCGCGGCCGCTCACTCTCTTTGCGCGAATCAGTACTCCCACCCCTGAAACCGATTCTTCCACAGCGCCATCTGCGCCTTGACGCGCTCTCCATGACGCTCCACTGCCGAGCCCGCGACAATCGCTACGACGCCCAGGACGGCCAAACTGCCCCAACTGCCCAGATCAAACGTCGTGATGGCAAAGTGAATCTGATGAATCAATCCGACGGACAGCAGCAAAGCGCCCAGTCCGAAAACGACTCGCTGTTCCACACTGTAGCCGTAGACGACGAGGGCCAACCCCGCCGCCAAGCAGATCGCCGCAACGACGACGCTGCCGCCGATCCAAAGCTGCACCAGCAGACCAAGCGCAATCATGGCCGCGGCCAAACGGCGATAGCCGGCTCCGCCGTTGGCGGCACGCAATCCGATTTCGAACACCAACGCGGCAGAAACAAATGCGAACAAGGGCAGCAGCGCGCTTTCCGTCAACGCAGGGGCCAGTCGATCGACGCAAAACACGGCACCGTAAGCCGTCGTCAACGACGACGCAACCGAGGCCTTCTCCATCCATCCACGCAACGAACTCTGCGGCTTCATCATCAGCGCAAAGTGCCGCAGGAGAACGAACGCAATGACCGACATCGCCGTAAAGACAAACGCATCACCGCTGTAAAGCCACGCGGTTCGCCCGAACACCACGCCCACGGGCGCAAATTGAAGCGCGCGCGCCACCAAGCCTTCCCAGGTGCGCAATGTCGGATCCGCTTTGGTGATGCGGGCGTTGGCCCACAGCGCCATGGCGGTCAATGCCAGCATCAACACGGCGGTCGTTACAGGATCCCGCGCCGGAAAAAGCAGCGCTGCGTTGCCAAGCAGGAACACGCCGCTAAGACGCAGCGCGGAGCTGCGGGCCAAGACCATAAACCCCAACACTACCATCGGCGCCATTAGCACCACCGCGCCGGCGAGCGTCATGGAAAGCGTCGTCCAGTTATCCACTTGCCACACCACGAATTGCGGCAAGTCCACGCCGCCGGCGGTAGCGAGCGAGTAGATAAACGCGCCGAGAATAGCGAAGTTCGCCGGAACCGACGCCAGCGCCAGCGTCACCAGCAAGCGAGCACCTTTGCTTTCCTTGAGATAGTGACCGCTGGCGAAACCGATCGCGGTTAACACCACGCTATGTCCGAGCAACAACAGATAGCGGAAAACATCGTTGCCGTTTTCCCAGCCCTGCAGCAGAAAGATGGAAATGGACGCGATCAGCGTCGTTCCGCCCAGCGCCCGTAAAATTCGCGGCAGCAGTGCAAAATCGAATCCGCGGCTTGGCGCCTCCTCGGCCTTCCACGGATCTTGTGCAACGGGTTTTCGGGTTGCGCCGGCCTGAATGGTCGCCGGTGAACCGCAGTCGGCGGCGTCCGCAGTGGCAGTGTTCGCTAGATTACTCACGACCCACCTCCTTCGTCAGTGCGGCGAGCTCCGAACGAAGAGACTCCCGTTCCTCGGTGTCGATGAACTCGCGCTCCAAGGAATCGACGGCGTCGTTTTGCAGATTGGTCCCGTTCCGCGTCTCGGCTTCAGTGATGCGAATTTCCCAGCGATCGAAGGTGTCGTCGACGTTGATGGACTGAACTTCATCCAGACGGCTGAAATTAGCCAGGGCTTCGGCGGCCGACTCTCGCGTGCGCATCAGGCTGCGCTTTTGATTCATTTCATTTATACGCGTCTCCGCTTGACGCACGTCGGCGGATATCTTCTCTTCCGCCTCGCGCTGCTTGGTCACGGCCGCGCTCAACTCGGCGATTTGTCGTTGGCATTCGCGACGACGACGCAAACACGCCAGTGCTTTGTCCTCGTCCGGCTCCGCGCTGCGTTGGGCCCGCTCCGTCCATTCGATTTCCCTTTGTCGCAGCCCGTCGATGCGGGACTCCAGTTTCTGGCGCTCCTGGGTCAAGCGCTGCAGTCGAACCTTGGCCTTGGCCGTGGCTTGGCGGGCGTCCTTGATCGCCGCTTCGACGACGGCATCGTGATTTTCGATCTCGCCGACGAGCTGATCGACCCGGGCGGATATCGTGGTTGTGATGCGTTTGAATAGAGACATTTCTAGACTCCTCATGTGTGGTTATACATGAGGGACATATCAATTTTTATACCATGGCTGCGGGATTACATTGTCTCTTTCATAAACAGATAGTTATTGGATCTCGCCCCAATTCGACGGATGTCTGGACAGACAATCGACATACATAATATGTATCGTAACATGCATTCTATGAATACCAAGAGTCGCAGCGTTGTCAAAACGCCGAGTCGATTAGCGGACTGGGCGCGACAAACGTCCGGATTTGGTGTATTTTATGCACATTATTTGTACGCCCAATGGTTTTCGCACAGAACTATGTATAAGCAGTTCCTCGCCCGACTCGCCTCTTGGCACATCGACTCCCCGGCCGGTCACCACTTCGAGAAGCTCATTTCCGGCCTAGGGGCGCTGATCGCGATTTATATAATAGGTAGCGTAAACAACCAAGTTGTTCCGGATTTAGGAACGCCGCTGGTCATCGCCTCCATGGGCGCCTCGGCGGTGCTGCTGTTCGCGGTACCCCATAGTCCGCTAACGCAGCCCTGGCCGTTATTGGGAGGCCAATTCATCTGCGCCACCATCGGTGTAACCTGCGCCAAATACCTGGAAAACCCACTGATTGCCGCTGCGGCCGCGGTCGGGCTTGCAATCTTCGTCATGTACTATTTGCGCTGCCTGCACCCACCGGGCGGGGCAACCGCCTTGGCCGCAGTGGTTGGCGGCCCGGCGGTCCACGACTTGGGCTATGCATACGTTGTCGCACCAGTCATGCTCGATGCCTGCACGATCATCGCAATTGGCGTCATTTTCAACTACATTTTTCCGTGGCGCCGCTACCCCACCGCCCTGGCACGCCATAAAGAACCCGCCGACGTCCTCCCCCACGTGGGCGAAGAAATGCGCTCCCCCATCGGCGAAAACGACATCCGCTACGCCCTGCGCAAGATGGAGTCCTTTGTCGATATCAGCGAACAAGATCTGCAACAGATCTATGAGTTGGCGCTGCACCATGCCGAATCGGCGCGCATGAACCCCGAGCAAATCGTACTGGGCCGCTTCTACAGCAACGGTCGGACCGGATCGGACTGGGCAGTACGCCGGGTCATCGACGAGTCGGGCATCGATACCCCCGAGAAGGATCGCGTCATCTTTCGCGTCAGCGCCGGCGCCGGCGCCAAGTCCACCGGCACCTGCACCCGCCGCGAGTTCGCACAGTGGGCCAAGCACGAGGTTGAACTGGTTGATGGCACGTGGGTGAAATGCCCTTAGTGCTTTGCGCTTATTAATAACCCTTTTCTAGTAGCTGCTAAAAATAGCCTGACCGACATGCCGAAACCTCCCCTAGAGGTCTCTCGCCGGCCGAACAGGCCCGAATTTGTGATGTACCTAACAAATTCCGGACCGACCCCTGTAAAAACCCCAGTCCCGAGCCGAAACCCCCACTGACGCGCCGCGTCATGTTTCGGCTCCATCGGGTTCGCCCGACGAAGGGACCCTCAACTGGTTTTTCGGAATGCGTATGGCTCGACACCTACATAAGCGCGCTGTGCGAGGGTTTACCCTCCTCGAGATCATGATCACTCTAGCGATCATGGGCATCGTGCTGGCAATCGGCATTCCCAGCATGAGCACCTTTATCGACGCCAAGCGTTTGGTGGGCGCAACCGAGCAAGTCTACGAACACATTCAACAAGCGCGACTCGAATCCATTGCCCGATCGGCCCCCTTCTACGCCAACTTCAACGCCGACGGCAGCGCGACTTGGCAATACGGCATCAGCGCAACCAACAACTGCGATTTAACCCAAACGGCCAACACCGGCGCCAGCGCCTGCGTCATGGTGGTAGATGACGGCGACGGCACCGTGCATGGCATTGGCGGCGTTAACGACACCGGCGACCTTATGCTGACCCGCTTCACCAGCGCCGACTACACCGGCATCACCATGGCGATTGACTTCGGTGGTGCGACCCAGATCGGCTTCGATAACTTGCGCGGCACTGTTCAAGGCGGCGCCGGCGGCGATGTTACGCTCACCTCCGCCGAGGGAAAGCAGCTAAAAGTGAAAGTCGGCGCGCTGGGTCAATTGCGAATTTGCTCACCGGACGGATCCGTGCCTGGCTACAGTACGGCGAGTTGCTAACCATGAAAATTCCGAACCAGCTCGGCATGTCGCTTACCGAGATGCTCATCTCCCTGGCCATCAGTATGGTGGTCATCGGCGGCGTTGTATCGATTTACGGCTCGACCGTCGGCAGCAGCAGCACCACGCTGAAAGCAAGCAAGCTGAACCAAGAGTTGACGGCCGTGCTCAGCGTGATGGCCAATGATATTCGGCGCGCGGGTTATGACGGCGGTCCCGATTACACGCGCCCCCAAGACAACCCCTTTTCTCAAGTGAATAGCACAGCCCTTGAGGTTCAAGGCGGCAATTGCATTGTCTACACTTACGACGCGAACAATTCCGGCGGCAACGCGCCCGACGCTAGCGAGGTGGTGGGCTTCCGCTTGAGCGGCGGCGTCATTCAAATGCGCCAGCAAGGCGATCCCGCCAGCGCCAACGATTGCATCGACGCGGACGCCAGCGACACCTGGCTGTCGGTTACGGACGGCGCAATCATCAACATCACCGGCTTGTCGTTCGATCTCTCAGCATCCCAATGCCTGAACACCAGCCAACCCGACGGCGTGGACGACGACGGCGATAGCGTCGCCGACAACGCGGAGGAATACGACTGCTACACCAACGTCCCGGCTAACGGCAGCGACGTAGTCACCGTGGAAACCCGCCAAGTCGGCATCACCATCGACGGAACACTTGTCAACGATAACACCGTAACCGCCTCGGTCTCGCAAATCGTACGGGTGCGCAATGAGTTGGTGAGGGTGCGCTAGCCATGAAACGCCATACACCGAACAACACGCGACTCGCCCAGGGCCAAAAAGGCACGGCGACCCTGGTCGTCTCTCTCATGGTGCTGATGATCATCGCCATGGTGAGCGTCTTCACGTCGAAGTCGGTATTCGTGGAAAAGAAGATTGCCAATAATGCGTTTCGGGCGCAGCAGGCCTTGGAAGCGGCGGAAGCCGGATTGGCGGCGGCGGTGGAATACTATTCCGAAAACGTCGACGCCGACAGTGACGGCGTGCTCGATCCGAACGTGTTCGACACCAACGCCGACGGTATCGGTGACGCCAATACGGCAACGGTCGGCAACGGCTACACGGTCACGGTCACTCCAACGGACTCCTCGCCCGCCGACGCCCCCTTCACCGTCATTACTGTCCAATCGACCGGCTACAGCGACGACTTCACTGCCAGCAGAACACTGACCCAAGTCCTTTCGACGCTGAACGCGCTGCCCATGTCCCCGGACAACCCGCTCACCACGCGCGGCTCCATCATCGTTTCCGGCTCCGCCACGGTTATCAACCCGGAAGGGCACAGCACCATTTGGAGCGGGAGCGACGTCGACCTCGGCTCAAACAACAGCACGGCCACTGAAGTCGCCGACATGACCGACGCCGGCTACCCGACTTGCATGGACACTTCCATGACTTGTAGCACGGTGGCTTCGTCCAACAAAGTTACCGTAGGACTTGACGTGGTCGAGCATGACTCCAGCCTGGATAATTTGTCCCAAAATCAGTTCTTCGAGAACTTCTTCGGCATGACGCCGGCCAATTATCGCGAAGCGATGGTAACCATCGACACCACGGCGGCCAGCGCAGCGACGGACATCGCCAACGCGCAAGGCGAGGTAATCTGGATCGAGGGCAATACGAGCCTCAGCTCGATTACCGTCGGCTGCAGCCAAAACGTCACCGGCAGCAATTACTGCCCCGACGGCGTGATGCGGCCATCGATCGTGATTGTCAATGGCGATCTCGAGTTGTCGGGTTCGCCCCAGTTCTACGGCATCCTGTTCGTGAACGGCGCGGTCAGTATAAAAGGCGGCGCAACAGTTTACGGCGCCATGGTCGCGTCCAACGACATTGCGAACCAAACCGGCGGCAGCTTGGACATCACCTATCACTCGGATTTACTCGCCTCGGCGAGCAGGAACGGTCCGCTCGGATCGTCATCGGGCACATGGAGAGACTTCTAACCTTTGAGGCAACAACCATGAAAACGATTGCACGACAGCATGCGAAACGGACCGGCTTTAGCTTGATTGAAGTCCTGGTCTCCATGTCCGTGGTCGCCCTCGGCCTGCTCGCCGTCGTCTCGTTTCAGAGCCGACTCACCGCGGAAAGCGGCGAGAGCAAAGCCAAGGTGGAGGCCACGGCTCTGGCGCAGGCGCGCATCGAGGAGCTGCGCAACTACACCAATTCCGCCCGGACCGTGGATGAGTTCAACGCCCTCTTCACCGCCGGCAACGAAGGCGCGGATACGAGCATCACCGGCGTCAATTCCACCTTCAATCGACGCGAAGCGTTTACAACCAATGGCAATCGGAAGCAGGTCAACGTCCAGGTCGCTTGGACTGACCGCGGAAACAACTCCCACAGTGTCGTTCTTAGCGCCGAACTCGGCTGGGAATCGCCGCGCTCCGTCGGCGACATCGGCCGCGACACCACCATTGCTCACGTCGGTTCGCCGACCGGCCGCGCGCACCTTGGCGAAGGGCAACTGCCGCCCAACGCCACAACCACGCCCAACGACGATGGCACCGAAATATATGACGACGGATCCGGCGATCTTAAGCTTGTCGTCGGCAACGACATCGTGCTCACGCTGGAAGACGCGTGCCAGAACGGCTCCTGTTTGAACTTTGTAAAGATTAAAGGACGGATCTACATCGACACAGCGACGCAAAGCCAGTTAGACCCCGGCGAAGTGTTCGTCAAAGCATCGGACGCCGCCTATTGTCAGCGCTACTACGTCACCTACGACGGCGCAGGCAACCCGACGGCTCACCCCGTTGACAACAACACCACCTCGGCACTGACAACCGCCAGCGGCGACTACGAATACTTCGACTACACTTGCTATTTGGGCGGCGGCTGGCACGGCAACATCGGTATTCTACTGGCCGGCGGCATCGCGCAGAGTGACAAGTTCTGCCAGGGCGACCCGGTGACCACTGACGCTTGGGCGGAGCCCGTCATTGCGGCCCGTCGCGCCTACCGCGGCATGCTGTACAAGGTGGACGCTTCCACCGCCAACGGCAAGCAGCAGAATGCCAACGGCGACAATATCTACTACTCTATTGGGGTCGGCGACGCGATCGTTCTGCCGGATCCCGACACCAGTGACAAAACCCACGACTTCGTCATCGCCAGCCTGGCGGTGTCCGCCACTGAAGGCTCTAACTGCAAAACCCAAGGCATCATGGTCCGCCCCGACTCGGTGGTGGGCGGCGTCTCCGGCGCACTGTTTGAAGGCATACCGACGGATTTTGTGTGTCTCAATCCCAGCTACATCGATAGCTTCGACTCTACCGTCTACGGAGTGGAAAACACCTGTCCCTACGACCCAACCGATCCGCCGGCGGCGCGCCACATTCTGTCGGGAACCATTGATGTTGTCGCCGACGTCAGCCAAGCAGCAAATGTCGAGCTGATTTCCGTCAACACCTCCGACGGCCCGGGCAACTGTACCCGCGGCGTATTCAGCTTCAGCGGCGCCGCGTACTCCGCGACCTATACCTGCGACGTCTACGACTGGGGTAACGGCTGGAATGGCTATATTCAGATCAATCCCAACTCCTACGCCATCGCCTGTAACGATGATGGATCAATCGACGGACTCGCCGATCAGCGCATGAACATGACCAGCATCGGCGCGGACGGCTCCGGCAAGGACTTCGGCTGCGCAGCGGGCAACATCGTGGTTGTCACCGGCACGGTCACCAGCGGCCATACCAATAGGAAGCTGTCCTCCGCCAGCATCAGCATCGTGGGCGGCTCGTGCCTGGTCGATGCGGATGGTATGGGGTACTCGTGTACAACCGGTGTTTTCGACACTGAAACCTGGACCGGCACGATCACCTTCACGCCGGCGAGCGGCAAGGTGTGCGGCACGGATGTGAACCCGACAACCGGCGTGGCCACGCTCACCAATCTCGCGCCGGGTATCTACACGCGCGATCTGTGGGTCAACCACAACACCAGCTGTCCGTAAACGGATGAAGGGCATGACATGTCTGACAAGGGATTTGGACTGATCGAAATCGTAGTAACGATCGCCCTCATAGGGATCTTGGCGGCGATCGCTTACCCCTCCTATCAGGACTCGATAAGAAAATCGCGGCGTGCGGACGCGCATGCCGCGATTCAAACCGTTCAATTGGCCCAGGAGCGGCTCAGAGGAAATTGCCGCTTCTATGCCCAGACTCTGTCGGGCGCCACGGGCGCCGATACCTGCGGCGCGACAGCGGCGCTGAGCAGCGTGCGGGCCGCCGCCACCAGCCCGGATAGCTATTACAACATTTCGATTACGGCGAATTCGGCCACCGGCAATGCGTACACCGTTGAAGCAGATCCGACGGGAAAGCAAGCCGGCGACACCTCGTGCGATCCCATCACCCTCACCATCAACAACGCCAATCCCCACGGCTTGAAGGGACCGGCGGGCTGTTGGTAGCCGACGCCCTGCCGATTCAACCAATCGCGGTAGGAAACCGCTCCCACAGCGCTAAGTCTCTCCGTCGACGGCGGGATCTCCACCGTGGGAGCGGATCATTCCGCGATTCTTCGCCCGACTCATTGCCAGAGCCGAAACAATCGCGGAATCACCCGCTCCCACAACCATCACGGCTCGGAGCGCGTTGTCCCTTTGAAAGTCGCAATGGCATCCGCCATGAACGCATAAACCCGCTCTTGATGCTCCTCCCGCCGCATGGCGCCGATGTGGTACTCATTGTCGATGAACCACAGGGTCTTCGGCTCGCCCGCCGCGTCGTACAAAACCTGGGAATGGTGTGGCGGAATGATCTGATCTGACTTGCTGTGCATAACTAGCAGCGGTATGGGACTGATTTTGGCGATGTGCGCAATAGGGCTGTAGGCGTTCGACACGGTCCACGCGGCGGGATACTGCAGCGCCCACGTCACCCAACTGGCGCCCGCCTTCTCGCGCACGATGCGTTGAAAATCGGAAAACGCGCTGTCGATGATCACGCCGGCCACGCGCTGGCGATGGGGATTGTTGGCGGCAAAATAGGCCGCCAACGCGCCGCCCAGACTCTGACCGAAGATCACCACGGGAAGCCGCTTCGTTTCATCCAACGCCAGCATCGCCGCGAAAGCGGCCTGCGTGTCAGCGACGATACCCGGCAAGTCCGGCACGCCTTCCGAACGGCCGTAGCCGCGGTAGTCGAAAAGAAAAACATTCATGGCCTTATTGGGCAGCCAATGGACACTGCCGATGTGAGTGCTGATGTTCTCGGCGTTGCCATGAAGGAAGAAGACGGTTCCTTGCGCGGACCCTTGGGTCGGCAAGAACCAGCCGTGCAATCGGGTGCCATCGGCGCTTTGAAAGAACACATCACGGTATTCGAGATCCAATCTGTCCGGGGTCGCAATCAATTCCTTCTGCGGAAAAAAAAACAGCTGCGTGCACCCGGTCAAAGCCAGGACGGCGCAAAGCGTCAGAACCGCCCTCGCGCTAAAAATAGTACGACCAGGCCAACATCGATTCTCGATCATGCTGATCATCCACTCGGCTGTGTCTGTACAGCAGCCTTACGTGATTCGCCCTGTCGATGACAAACCGCTGATCCAGCTCCACGCCGAAGCGGGCAAAGTCTTCACCGACACCATACGCGCTCGCAAAGCCGCGAAACCCCGCTTTCCAGTTGTGCGTCACCGACGCCACGGCGCCACCGTCGATGGCGACGCCCGCCGCATAATCCTTGTCCAAATCCGAATTGGCGTCAAACACAAACTTCATAAAACCGAACCCGAATGTCGACTCGGTGAAATCTTTGGCGAACCCCGCTCCGACATCGAACTGAAAGGTCAGATGGCGCCGGTCCGCATACTCGGGCAGCGGCGGCCGCGTCAGCCCCGCACTCACCAACCACGACAGCGGCTTGAACAATTGTGTTCGCGGCGTCGCCGAGACGATGTCGATGAAGGTCAATTCATCGAGCCGCCACGACGCCGACTCGGGACGGTACGAGAACACCGTATCCAGGAATTCGATCTGAGCGCCACGCACATAGCCTTCCTCCGGCGCATACAGATCGTGGAATGCCGGCCGCCAGCGCAACGACAGGTTGTCGATCCCCGCCGCCCGTCCGATCCCCGCCTCGATCAACGTCGTCGGATGACCATGTTCAGGACGCGGCGGGACCGGAGGGTCCATGTCGTCGACCGCCGCTTCGCCCAGAGCACTGCGCGCTTCCAGTACCGTCCTCGATACATCAAGAATCTCATCCCGGCTCTTGCGTCGCCCGGCCAGTTCATACCGCAGATAATCGTATGTCAACGCATAAACGGACGCCCGGTCCGCGGGCGCCAACGCCCGCACCCTCTCGTCGTCGTATCGGACATCGCCATCGGCAATGCGCCGGATCATGTCCTGTTGTGGAACCGGCAACACATTGGCACGATACCGCAGTTTGGTTCCCGCCGCCGGCCGGTATTCGGCACCACTGATAAGATCGTTTTGGTACAGAACACGCACCGTATCCACCGGAATCACCCAATAGCCGAATTGGTCCCGCAGGCGCAGCTCGGGACGCGCTGCATCAAGTAGCAACATCAGTTCGTAGGAGCAGTTTTCAGTAAAGAAATAGTAATCAGAATAGATGCCCCGCAGCTCCCAAATGTGCATCAGCACCCGCGACACCTCCTCAGGGGTGAGCCGCAACGTGTATTCCCAGATATCGCGGTTCTCGAGGTCGGAGTACTGCTTGGTCTTTTCGTAGTACGGCGCAATGGATGCGTAACCGGGATAGAACCCAAACAACCCCTTAATGGCGAATGCCACGCCGTTGTCCTCGCCGGTCACGGCGGCATAGTTGGCCGTGTAGGCCAGCAACCGTGTCTGCTCGGTTTGTGCGGCCGTATCAAACCGCAACAACGTGTGGCCGAACATGGACGATGGGTTATTGAGATGCGCTGCAGGAAATACCAGTGTAAGCGTATGCGGTTCAATGCGACCGACCCACTCATCGAAACGCAGACAAGCTTGGCGCAGCAGTCGCCCTTCATCGAAACCGAGCTGTCGATTCAACCACTCGTAGCGGGCCGCGAAGGCGCACTGGGCTGGCTCTTCCTTGCTGGCCAGGATGTCATCGCTAGCGAAGCGCCGCAGCGTCGCTTCCATCTCCGCTCGGGGATCTGTCTTGCCTTGAGGAGACAGAAAAAACAGCGGATCATCGATCAGGCTCGTTACGCCGGGCAATAAACGGTTGGATCGATAGTGCAACAGCGCGTGCCATTGCGGGTGATCAGCGAGATTGAGTTGATCGGCGCGCTCGATGAGCTGATTCAAGTACGCTTCGTCGAACGCCGCGGCGACGTGGCAATGGACAAACGCCACCACAGCGAAGGCAAACCGGAAACCAACGGAAAAGAGATTAATTAGACACCCCGGATCAAGTGGTCAGCTCAGGGGCAATGGACGTTGGAGCGGATCATTCCGCGATGGAGTCAGGCTATGGCACCAAGTCGCTGCGGGAATCGCGGTAGGAAACCGCTCCCACAGCGCGCGGCGACATTCCGATACCCCAGTGCTTCAGACTCCGCTCCCACGTCCGACGCTCGACAAGTTACGCGGGAACGTACTGGGCAAGCGCTGCGTCTTCTTGCATTACTTGATACAGCGAAGCGACAACATCGCCGGAGGTTACGTTGTCACGGGCGAAAATCCGGCCAAAATTGGATTTGGTCGCGGTGAAAAACGACGACTTGTCCTGCTCGGCTACGCCCAGCAGGGCGGCCAGCGACTCCAGGGATTCGCCCTTGCCGGTGGCCATGTCACGGGCCAGATTTTCCATGTTGGCGCCGACGAACATTGGGATGCGAGCCGAAGCCACAACCGTGCCGTCAGGATCGCAGCCGAGCGTTCCAGTACTGATACCGAAAGTTTGGTTACCAAAGGTGCCGTTGGTCGTCACTGCCAAAACCTGCGGAAAGATCCCCGACTGCCCGTCGAACAACTGGGCGCCCAAACCGCAACCCACGCTATTCGGCGACGCCGCCATGGCATTGGACATCGACCCCATCAGCACAGCCAGCGTAACAAGTGATTTTTTCATTTGATTTCCTTTCATGAAACGGCCACTCAAAAACGACGACAAAAACCCCGAGCTATTCTCGGCGAGGTGTTTTGGGCTGTCAACCGACGACGGCGTGTCGGGCCATGCCGACAAGCCACGATCTATCGAACCCCGGCCGCCCGCCCCAACACCTCTGCATTGGCCGTCAACTCCTGATTGCGCAAATAGTCTTCATAGGTGCCGCTGTAATTCACCACGCCATTGGGCGTCAGCTCGACGATACGCGTCGCCAGCGATGATACGAACTCGCGATCGTGACTCACGAAGATGAGCGTGCCCGGATAGTTCTCCAGCGCCGTATTCAGGGATTCGATGGATTCCATATCGAGATGGTTGGTGGGCTCGTCCATGATGAGCACGTTGGGCTTGAGCATCATCTGCTTGCCGAACAGCATGCGTCCTTGCTCGCCGCCGGAGAGAATCTTCACGGACTTCTTGATGTCGTCCTGGGAAAACAGCATGCGGCCAAGCACCGCGCGCACCGATTGCTCATCGTCCCGCGGCCGCTTCCACTGGCTCATCCACTCGAACAGGGTCATATTTTGCTCGAAGTCGGCGCCGTGGTCTTGGGCGAAATAGCCGATTTCGGCGTTCTCCGCCCAGCGGATGGAACCGCCGTCCGGCGCATGCTCGCCGACGAGTGTGCGCAACAAGGTGGTCTTGCCGATGCCGTTAGGGCCGATGACCGCCACGCGCTCACCCGCTTCGATGGCCAGATCAAGATCGCGGAACAGCGGTCCGCCATCAAAGCCCTTGCTGAGCTTCTTCGTTTCCACGGCCAAACGATACAGCTTCTTGTCCTGCTCGAAGCGTATGAACGGATTGACTCGGCTCGACGGCTTGATCTCGGCCAGTTCGATCTTTTCGATTTGGCGCGCGCGGGACGTTGCTTGCTTGGCCTTGGACGCATTGGCCGAGAAGCGGCTGACGAAGGTTTGCAGCTCGGCGATCTGGCTCTTCTTCTTCTCGTTGTCCGCGATCAAGCGCTCACGGGACTGGGTCGCCGCCACCATGTATTCGTCATAGTTGCCCGGATAAACGCGCAGCTCGCCGTAATCCATGTCCGCCATGTGCGTGCACACGCTGTTCAAAAAATGCCGGTCATGGGAAATGATCACCATGGTGCTGGCGCGTTCGTTGAGAATGTCTTCCAACCAACGAATCGTGTTGATATCCAGGTTGTTCGTCGGCTCGTCCAGCAACAGGATATCCGGGTCAGCGAACAGGGCCTGCGCCAGCAACACGCGCAGCTTCCAGCCGGGCGCGACCTGGCTCATCGGCCCGCCGTGCAGTGCCAAAGGAATATCCAAACCCGACAATAGTTCGCCCGCGCGGGATTCCGCGGTGTAGCCGTCCAACTCGCTGAACTGGATCTCCAACTCGGCAACCTTCATGCCGTCGTCCTCGCTCATTTCCGGCAGCGAATAGATGCGGTCGCGCTCTTGCTTGACTTCCCACAGCTTGGCATGGCCCATGATCACGGTATCGACGACCGAGAAGCGCTCGAAGGCGAATTGATCCTGGCGCAGTTTGCCCACTCGCATGTGGGCGTCCACCGAGACGTTGCCGGACGTCGGCGCTAGATCGCCGCCCAGGATCTTCATGAAGGTCGACTTGCCGCAGCCGTTGGCGCCGATCAAGCCATAGCGATTGCCGTTGCCGAACTTGACGGAGATATTTTCGAACAGGGGCTTGGGACCGAACTGCATGGTGACGTTGGCGGTAGAGATCATAGTGATGTATTCCAATAACGTTCAAAAATTGCGAAAAGGCCGGGGCAACAAACGAGCCAGAATGGATAAACGCGAAGGGTATGGCGTAGTCCGACGTGCCGCGAGGAGGGCGTAGTTTAGCAGATTCGGTGCCCGAATTCCCGGGCCGGTTAGCCGCTCGTCACATCGAAATGCACCCGCTCGGCCACGTTGCAAAGG
>JAKACW010000139.1 GCA_021821045.1 Pseudomonadota bacterium | reverse complement strand
CCGCGATGATTCAAATCGCGGAATGATCCGCTCCCACAGTCGTCTCGCACTGCCGTTATAACAGCCGAATTCAACGGGCTTGCAGCTTCAATGCTGTTTGCGCGACGCGCCGGCCCAACGCCCGACACAACGCTTTTTCCTGCTCGCCGAACGGCGCATCGCCGGACTCCCCCGCAACATGGGTTGCGCCGTAAGGCGTGCCGCCTTGTTGGGTTTGCGACAGCGCGGCTTCGGTGTACGGTATGCCCACGATCACCATGCCGTGGTGCAACAGGGGCAGCATCATGCTGGTCAGCGTGGTTTCCTGCCCGCCGTGGATCGTCGACGACGACGTGAACACCGCGCCCGGTTTGCCGGCCAGCGCGCCGCTCAGCCACAGCGGGCTGGTGCCATCGAGAAAATACTTTAACGACGCGGCCATGTTGCCGAAGTACGCCGGACTGCCGAGTATCAATCCGCCGCAGTGCTTCAAATCATCCAACGTCGCATAGGGCGCGCCGGTGGGTGGAATATCGGACTCCGTCGCTTCGCACACCGTCGACACGCGCGGCACCGTGCGCACCAGCGCCGACGCGCCATCCACTTCCTCGACACCCCGCGCAATCCAATCCGCCATCGTTCCCAAGCTGCCTTGGCGAGTGTAATAAAGCACCAAAATTTCCGTCATAAACTCTTTCCATTTCAAAACGTTTCGACTCACTGAATTGTACCGGCAATTCCCTTGACAGCCCAGGGACCCAGTGTTAGGTTGTCGCCGAACATCAACGGGAAAATTCCCTATGACCGACTAACGATGGAGCGTAGTTTCGGTCAGCGGCACCGCATATCCACAAGAATCAAGCGTGACCGGAGATCGACAATCGATCGCCGCGAGAAAGTTACTAAACTGACGGCGTACAATGACCTCAGCCCTAAATCAACTCCAACGATTCCTTGCCTCATTCGCGCGCCGTGCCGCTATTGCCGCAGTCGGCATTGGCGCAACTATTCTAAGCGCCTGCGCCGTCGCTCCATTGCAGGAAATGAGCGACGCCCGGCAAGCGCTGCAATCGGCGCGCGATATCGGCGCGGAGAAGTACGCCCCGCAACAACTGAACGCGGCAGCGGCCGATCTGTCGGACGCGGAAAGACTCTTGGGCGAAGGCGAGGGTCAGTACAGCGCGGCGCGCAGTAAAGCACTGGCCTCCAAACAAGCCGCCATCACCGCGCGGGAACTTTCGATGGCGCTGTCCCGCGCAAAACAATCTTTGACGCAGGCCGGCGCCAGCGGCCTTGATACCGCCCGGTGGCAGTCGGAACTCGACGCCGCCCTGGCCGATGCTGAAAACGGAAAAAGCGATGAGGCGCTGAAAAAAGCGCGGTCCCTCACGGAGTCCATCGATACGGCGATCGCCGGGGCCTCGACGCGCTGACCCGACCCGGCCGTCAACTGACAAATTGCGACAGCGCCGCTTTACCCGTGGGAGCGGGTCATTCCGCGATTGCACGCCAGACTTATCGCGGAATAATCCGCTCCCACGCCATGTGCCCGACCCATTGTGGGAGCGGTTTCCTACCGCGATTTGAATAGGCGGTGGCGATAATTCGGGCAAAGAATCGCGGAAGGATCCGCTCCCACATGTAGGAGCGGATCCTACCGCGATTCTGGATCAACTCACTCCACCCTACCGTCCCGCGCCGCCTTCAGCACAATTTCATCGAAGGCTTCCTTGGTCATCAACTTGCGCTCGGCGACAATGTCGCGCACCGGCCGGCCGGT
Source organism: Pseudomonadota bacterium (assembly GCA_021821045.1). Lineage (GTDB taxonomy): Bacteria > Pseudomonadota > Gammaproteobacteria > JAADHS01 > JAADHS01 > JAKACW01. The sequence goes on along the minus strand of JAKACW010000139.1, from coordinate 886 downwards.
CTTTTCCGACTCTTTCGCCACCTCCGCCGCCGCCGCGTAGCCGATCTGCGTGTTCAACAGCGTCGCCAAGCCCACGCTGGCGTGGAGAAACTCGCTGCAACGGTCACGATGAATCTTCAGTCCTTTGAGATTGCGATCCGTCGCGGCGTTGATCGCGTTGGTCAGCCAATCCATGGCGTCGAACAGCGCTGAACCTAACCCCGGCATCATCACGTTCAACTCCAACTGCCCCGCCTGAGTCATGTAGGAAATCGCCGCGTCCTGACCCATCACTTGAAAACACACTTGGTTGAGCATTTCGAACATCACCGGGTTGACCTTGCCGGGCATGATGCTCGAACCGGGCTGCACCGGCGGCAGTTGAATTTCACCCAGACCGGTGCGCGGGCCCGAGGCGAGCAAACGCATGTCGTTGGAGATGCGAATGAGTTCCAGCGTCACGTCGCGAATCGCCGAGGACAGGCGCTGAATGTCGTTCATGGACTGCATTTGCGCCGCCAAATCCGCCGCCGCTTTGATCGGCTCGCCGGTCAGCTTGGCCAGTTCCGCGGCGACGCGCTGCGGATAGTTGGGCGAAGTGTTGAGTCCCGTGCCCGCCGCGCTGCCGCCCAAGCCGATCTCCGCCAGCGCCGGCCGCTGCGCTTCCAATTGATCGGCACAGCGGCATAAGGTCCAGGCATAGGCGGAGAACTCGCGTCCCAATGTGGTCGGCACCGCATCCTGCAAGTGGGTGCGCCCGCTTTTCACTGTATTCACTTCTTGTTTGCCGATGCGCGCGTATTCGTCCGCCATGTCGCGCACCGCGGCGGTCAAGCGCGGCAACTTCGCCAGGGCCGTCAAGCGGATCGCCGTGGGAATGGTGTCGTTGGTGCTCTGCCCCATGTTG
>JAKACW010000028.1 GCA_021821045.1 Pseudomonadota bacterium | reverse complement strand
TGGTCATGGCGCTCGAAGAAGAATTCGAGTGTGAGATTCCGGATGAAGAAGCGGAAAAGATCACCACCGTTCAACAGGCTGTCGATTATATCAACGCACACATCGGCTGACGGTCGGTCTGTCGAGTATCCGATAGATCCCACAAAGCAAGTGCCGCTATAACATTCGTGTAGCGGCTTTTGTTTTTTCCTATCATATGTTTCATTGTCACCGATTCAATCTCTGGGAAGGCTTGCAGTGAGTAAGGGACGGCGCGTCGTGGTGACCGGACTGGGCATGGTTGGTCCGGTCGGGTTGAATGTTAAGGATTCTTGGGACGCCATCTTGGCGGGGCGCAGCGGCATTGGCCCCATCAAGCACATGGACGTCAGTCAGTTCAGCGTGCGCATCGGCGGATCGGTGTGGGGGTTCGATGTGGCCAACTACATCGGGCCGAAAGAAGCCCGAAAAATGGACCCGTTCATTCACTACGGGATCGCCGCCGCGATGGAAGCTATTAAAGACGCCGGCATTGAAGCCACCGAGCAGTCCGCGCCCATGATCGGTGTGGCAATTGGCTCGGGGATTGGCGGCATTTCGGGGATAGAGAAGGGTCACACGGCTTTCATGGAAGGCGGCCCGCGCAAGATCTCGCCGTTTTTCGTTCCCAGCAATATCATTAATATGATTTCGGGCAACCTGTCCATCATGTATGGGTTCCAGGGGCCGAATATCGCCATTGTCACCGCGTGCACCACCGGCACCCACAACATCGGCGAGGCCGGGCGGATCATCGCCCGCGGCGAGGCCGATGTCATGATCGCCGGCGGCGCCGAAATGGCCACTTCGCCCACGAGCCTGGGCGGCTTCGCCGCGGCGCGCGCACTGTCCACGCGCAACGACGATCCGGCGACCGCCAGTCGACCCTGGGACAAGGATCGCGACGGTTTCGTCCTGGCCGACGGCGCCGGCGTGGTGGTTCTGGAAGAGTACGAGCACGCGAAGAAGCGCGGCGCCAACATCTATGCCGAGCTGATTGGTTTCGGCATGAGCGGCGATGCCTATCACATGACTCAGCCGTCCGAAGGCGGCGAGGGCGCCAGCCGCTGCATGGACAACGCGCTGCGCGACGCGGGCATCAACGTCACCGACGTCGACTACATCAACGCTCACGGAACCTCGACGCCGGTGGGCGATGCGGCGGAGACCATGGGGGTTAAGCGCAGCTTCAAGGACCACGCCAAGAAAGTCGCCATGAGTTCCACCAAGTCCATGACGGGCCACCTATTGGGCGCGGCCGGCGGTATCGAAGCGATTTTCAGCGTGCTGGCGATTCGTGATCAGGTCGCGCCGCCGACGATCAACTACATCACGCCCGACCCAGACTGCGATTTGGACTACGTGCCCAACACGGCCCGTCAAATGAAGATCGACGTGGCGATTTCCAATTCATTTGGATTTGGCGGCACAAACGGAACCGTGGTGTTCCGAAAGATCTAGCCCAAATGGCGCGCAGCGGGGATCGCGGTTCCCTGAGCGTGCGAGCGGGGTCCGCGCCGCTGTTGCGGACCCTGCCCGGTGGTGTCGATTTACTCGCGTTGCACCAATCCGATCCGACGCAATTTCCCTATTTGCTGGCCAGCAGCGCGCGCAACTCGACAACCGGGCGGTATGACATCTTGTTCGCCTTTCCCGGCGAAACCTTGGCGTTGCATGTCGACGAGGAAGAGGCCGCCGGCGTGAGCGGCATGTCCTGCGGATTCCTCGCCGCTTTCGATAGCGCCTGGCAATCCGAGCGCACGGCTTTTTCGGATCTCCCCGACGTTCCGTTTCGCGGCGGTTGGTTCGTCTATTTGGCCTATGAACTGGCCGAAGAGATCGAACCGCGCTTGCGTCTTCCCCGCGACGACGGGAGTCTGCCCATGGCTTTCGCCACACGGATTCCCGCCGCGCTGATTGTCGATCATGAGCGTCAGTGCACGCACCTGGTAGCGGAATCCGATCGTGCCGACTGCTTGGCGCGACTCGAAACGGCGGTGAGTGCGAATGCGCGGCGCCAAACGGGTGAGTTGCCGCCGCTGGATGATTGGGAAGAAGATCCGCCCCGGACGTACCTCGACAATGTGTTGCGCATCAAGGATTACATCGCCGCCGGAGATGTGTTTCAAGTCAACCTCTCCCGGGCCTGGCGCGGCCGCTGGAATTCGCCCCAGAATCCCGCCCATGTCTACAGGCACCTCGCGCTCGCCAATCCCGGACCGTTTTCCGCGCTGGCGGTGACGCCGTGGGGGAGCGTTGTCAGTTCGTCGCCCGAGCGACTGGTGAAAGTTCGCGATCGCTGCGTGGAAACCCGTCCCATCGCCGGCACGCGACCGCGGGGCGCCACGCCGGCCCAAGATGAAGCCCTGTTGCAGGTGTTGATCGGCCATCCCAAGGAACGGGCTGAGCATGTCATGTTGATCGACTTGGAACGCAACGACCTGGGACGAGTGTGCGTGCCGGGATCGGTGCGTGTCGACGAACTGATGGCCCTGGAGTCTTACGCCCACGTTCACCATATTGTCTCCAATATATCGGGCACGCTGCGCGAGGGAGTGGGCCCCGCCGATGTGCTGCGCGCGGTATTTCCCGGCGGAACAATCACCGGCTGTCCGAAAGTTCGCTGCATGGAGATCATTGCCGAATTGGAACAAATCGGACGGGGTGCCTATACTGGCGCAATGGGGTATGTGAATCGCGACGGCAGCATGGATTTCAATATTCTGATCCGCACGCTGGTCATGGCTGCGAACGGCCAGAGCCTGACGCTGCGCGCAGGGGCGGGGATTGTCGCCGATTCGGATCCGCAGGCGGAGCTTGCGGAAACACGCGCCAAGGCCCGGGGGCTGCTGCGCGCGCTGCAAAAGGATGGGAGTGTCGATTAATTCGTCATGACGGTCACCCTGGTCAACGGCGTGCGAACGAATGCGCTCGATGCGGCGGATCGTGGTCTGATGTACGGTGATGGCCTGTTCGAGACACTGCGTATCAGTCAGGGAAAAGCGTGTCACTGGGGCCTCCATATGGCGCGCTTATCCGCCGGTTGCGCGCGTTTGGGTATTTCCGGTCTCGATCAATCGGTGCTGGAGGCCGAAGTGCTGGATCTGGTTTCTCCAGTTGAAAACGGCGTGCTTAAAATTGTCGTCACCCGTGGCATAGGCGACCGAGGTTATCGGCCGCCGGCGGCGTCGACACCGACCCGCATACTCCAGGTGCACAGCGCGCCCAACTATCCCGCCGCCTTCGCAGCGGACGGCATTACGGCGCGGCTATGCAGCACACGATTGGGCCGCAATCCATTACTGGCGGGCATGAAGCACCTTAACCGACTCGAACAAGTCCTGGCGCGGGCGGAATGGCGCGATCCCGCCGTCGCCGAAGGACTGATGCTGGACACCTTCGGGCTGGTGGTGGGGGGGACGATGTCCAATCTCTTTTTTGTATTGGACGGCGCTCTGTGCACGCCGGATCTGGCCGAATGCGGCGTGGCGGGGGTGACACGCCAGCGCATATTGGAATACGCGCGCCGGCAGAATATTCCGCTGCATGTCGCCCGTTACACCCTTGAAGACTTCCAAGCCAGTGCCGAAGCATTCTTCTGTAACAGTCTCATCGGCGTATGGCCCATTCGCCGCTTGGACAACCAAACGTGGCCGATCGGCGATATGACACGTCGCATTGCGACGGCCCTAGACTCGGAGGAAACGGCCGGCTGATGCGCGACACACTGTTCAAAGTGGCCGGGGCGTTGTTGATCGTGGTCAGCGCCGTGGGCGGATGGATGATGCTCGATTATCGCGCCTTCAGGACTACGCCGCTGGCGGTGCCCGAGCGAGGTATTGTGATCAGCGTCACACCGGGATCGTCGATCAAACAAGTATCCTACCAGCTTCACGAACAAGGAATTGTGAGCCATCCGCGGTATTTTGTTTGGCACGCGCGCTGGCGAGGTCTGGCGGAGAAGATCAAGGCCGGGGAGTATCTGATCGAGCCGCGCACCACTGTCGACGCGCTGCTGGAGCAACTGGTATCCGGTCAAGTGCTCCAGCACGGCTTGACGGTCGTGGAGGGCTGGACATTCGCCCAGCTGCGCCGCGCCTTGCAGCTACACGACAAAATCACTGTGACGCTCAATGACGTTCCCAATGACGAGATGCTGGAGATCCTGGGCTTCGACCCGGGGCCGGCGGAAGGATGGTTCCTGCCGGACACCTATCACTTTCCCAGCGGCACCACCGACAAGGAGTTTTACCGGCGCGCCCACGTCGCCATGAAGGCGTTCTTGCAGCAGGAGTGGGAGAAGCGCGAAGCCAATCTGCCGCTCAAGACGGCGTACGAGGCCCTCATTCTGGCGTCGATCGTCGAAAGGGAAACGGCTGTACCAGCCGAACGGCGGTTGATCGCCGGGGTTTTTGTCAATCGACTGCGCAAGAACATGCGGTTGCAGACTGATCCGACGGTAATTTACGGGCTTGGGGAAGAGTACGACGGCAATATCAGGCGCCGTGACCTATCCCGGGACACGCCGTACAATACTTACACTCGCGGCGGGTTGCCGCCGACCCCCATCGCCTTGCCGAGCCGCGAGGCGATCAGCGCGGTGCTGCACCCCGACCATCGCGGCTATCTTTATTTCGTCGCGCGGGGCGACGGCTCGCACTATTTTTCGGCGTCCCTCGAAGAGCACAACGATGCCGTGCGCAAGTATCAGTTGGGAAAGTGACGATCGCTATGAAACGAGGCCGATTCATCACACTCGAAGGTATCGAAGGCGTGGGCAAGAGTTCCAATCTGGCGTTTCTGCACGATACTCTCAAACAGCGGGGCGTCGACGTGTGGGTGACGCGCGAACCGGGGGGAACGGACTTGGGCGAGGAGATTCGCGCCCTGTTGCTCGGACACCGTCACGACGGCATGGCGCACGACACCGAACTGCTGTTGATGTTCGCCGCCCGCGCGGAACATCTGGGGCGGGAAATCCGTCCGCGCCTCGCGTCCGGACAGTGGGTGCTGTGCGACCGGTTCACCGATGCCACATACGCCTACCAAGGGGGCGGGCGTGGCATTCCGGGGAAGCGTATCGCTGTGTTGGAAGAGTGGGTTCAAGGGAGTTTGCGTCCGGACATGACCATTTTGCTCGATGCCCCGTTGGACGTGGCGTTTGGACGCGTCAGCCAACGCGGCGCGGCGCAAGACCGGTTCGAAAAGGAAAAAGAGGATTTTTTTACCAAGGTAAGGCAATGCTATCTTGGGCGAGCGGCCCGCGAACCGAGCCGCATCCGGGTCGTGGATGCCGCGCGGAGTCTTAGCGAAGTTCAGTCGGACCTCACGAGATTAATGGCGGGATTGGTGGACGAGGTTCGATGATGACGACGAGCATTCTGCCATGGCAAAACGACACGTGGCGCCAATTGACGGCGCGCATCGCCCAAGGCGAGTTGGCCCACGCGCTGCTGCTTCACGGTCCGGAGGGCGTCGGCAAGAATCAATTCGCCAGAGAATTGGCCAAACGCCTGTTGTGCGAAACGGCGAAGGGTACCGCGGGCGCGTGCGGCCAGTGTCGCAGTTGCCAACTGCTGCAGGCCGATAGTCACGAGGATCTTTTTCTGCTGACGCCGGAGGAGGAGCGGACCACGATCGGCGTTGACGCCGTACGCGCGTTGATCGAATTCATGAACCTCACGCCGCGCCGCGGTAAATTCAAAGTCGCCCTGGTGTTTCCCGCTGATCGAATGACGCTGAACGCGGCGAACAGTTTGCTCAAGACCTTGGAAGAACCGGCAACGGCGGCGGTGTTTATCTTGGTGACATCGCGACCGGCCATGCTTCCGGCGACGGTTCGCAGCCGGTGCCAAAAACTGCACATGACGCTGCCCGATCATCAAACGGCTGTGACCTGGTTGACCCAGCGGATGGCCTCGCCGACGGAGGCTGAACACGCGTTGCGACGCGCACGAGGGGCCCCGCTGTCCGCACTGGCGGAAGCCAACGAGGATTGGCGGCGCGCCGAGGAGAACGTTTTCCAGCAGTGGTGCAATGTCGCCAAGAACCCGTCCCTGGTATTCGACACAGCCCAAGGATGGACGAAAGGCGATGGCAGCCAAGCGCTGCGGTGGCTGAGTGGCTGGGTCAGCGACATGGCGCGCTGCCGGGCGACCAATGACACGGCGGGAATGGTCGACGCGAGACGGGCCGGCGCTTTGCAAGCCATGGCAAAGCAGGTAGACTTAAAACCATTATTTACCTACTTGAGCGCGGTTGAACGCGCGGTTCGCGACTGCGGCGGCGCGTTGAATAGCCAACTCCTCGTCGAGAACGTGTTGTTAGAGTGGGCCGCGTTGTTCGGACGCACAGCGCAAGGGCACTCCCAGGGATAAAACTTTGGCCGAGAATACGGAAAAGCCGGAAGGCGCCGCCGATAAAACCGCGGACGCGCCGCAAAAAGGGATACTCTCCCTTACCATCAAGGACAAAGGCGCCTTGTACGCCGCGTACATGCCCTACATCAAAGGGGGCGGACTTTTCGTGCCCACCAACAAGACTTACAAGCTCGGTGAAGAAGTCTTCATGCTCCTCAAATTGATGGAAGAGACCGACAAAATGCCGGTGGTTGGCAAAGTCGTCTGGAAAACCCCGCAAGCCGCGCAAGGAAACCGCGTTTCCGGCATTGGCGTGCAGTTCGCCGCCGACAAAGAAGGTGAAGCCGTGCGCAACAAGATCGAAACCTACCTCGCCGGCGGTTTGAAATCGGATCGCCTGACGCACACGATGTAATAATGCATCGCGGCCCACGGTCCGCTGTCACCAAAAATGTCCGCCCTACTTGTCGATTCTCATTGCCACTTGAACTTGTTACCCGCCGAGGGTTTAGCCTCGTCGGTGGGCGATGTTCTCGCCGCGGCACACGCCAACGGCGTGGGTCATTTTCTGTGCGTCAGCGTCGATCTGCACACTGTTGGCGACGTTCTGAAGCTGGCCCATGACTATCCCTCGGTGTTCGCCTCGGTGGGCGTGCATCCCAATCACGATCCCGGCGATGCGGTAGACGTCGACGATTTGATTTCCCGCGCGGCGGACCCGCGGGTGGTCGCCATCGGCGAAACAGGGTTGGACTATTTTCGCGTCGAGGGTGACACCGAGTGGCAGCGCGAGCGCTTTCGCGGCCATATTGCCGCGGCCCGTCGCGTCAAGAAGCCGCTGATCGTTCATTGTCGCGACGCCAAGGAAGACACGTTGCGAATTCTCGACGAAGAGAACGCCAAGGAGGTCGGCGGCGTCATGCACTGTTTCGTCGAGGACTGGGATACCGCGCGCCGGGCCATGGACTTGAATTTCATGATCTCGTTCTCGGGGATCGTGACCTTCAAATCCGCCGAGAGTCTGCGCGAAGTGGCGAAGCGTGTTCCGGAGGATTTTTTGCTGGTCGAAACCGATTCGCCCTATCTCGCGCCGGTGCCGTATCGCGGCAAGAGCAATCAACCCGCCTATGTCCGATACGTCGCCGAGGCCATCGCCGGCCTGCGCGGCGCGACGTACGACACGCTGGCGCAAAAAACGACGGACAATTTTTTTCGCCTGTTCGCTTGCGCGCGGCCTTAGTGGCGATGATATCCCACAAACCGTTTTCCCAAGCGTGTGAAAACAACAAGGACCCGATTCTCGCGGTCATCGCCCCGGCATTCGCCTCGGCGCGGACGGTGCTGGAGATCGGCAGCGGCACGGGGCAGCACGCGGTGCACTTTGGCGCGGCATTGCCGCATCTGGTGTGGCAGACCGGCGACGTCGAAGACAACCATCCGGGCATCTGCGCGTGGCTGAAAGAAGCCGCGTTGCCCAACGTCAGGTCGCCGCTGCGCCTCGATGTGGATGGGCGCGAGTGGCTGGCGCTTCGCGCCGACGGCGTTTTCAGCGCCAATACCGCCCACATCATGAGTTGGGAACAGGTGGTCAACATGATTGCCGGCGTCGGCGTGGTGCTCCTTCCCGGCGGCGCCTTCTGTTTGTACGGGCCGTTCAACTACGGCGGGCGTTATACCAGCGCGAGCAACGCGCAATTCGATCAATGGCTGAAGGCGCGCGATCCGCGCAGCGGCATCCGCGACTTCGAAGCCGTCAACGAGCTGGCCAGTCTTGCCGGGTTGGATTTGCAGGCCGATCACGCCATGCCGGCGAACAATCGGACATTGGTGTGGCGCAAGAGGGTATCGTAGCAGCCAAGAATCGCGGAATGATCCGCTCCCACACTGTGCCGGCGAGATCGCTGTGGGAGCGGTTTCCTACCGCGATTCTTTATCGAGTCGAACTCGGAGTGATCCGCACCCGCTAACTCTAGCGCAGGCGGGCGATCTCCTCCCGCGTTATCTCCAACGCGCGCTCGAGTTGCTGCCGTGTGTTGTAGAAGTGGGGCGAAAAGCGCACGCCGCCACCGCGATAAGCGCAAATCACGCCCCTTTGTTTAACGGCCTCCACCAACGCCGCGCAGTCGACGTTGCTCGGTCGGAAGGTAACGATGCCGGCGCGGCGCTGTTCCTCGTGCGGCGATAACAACGTGATGTCTTCGAAATCAGCGAGCGCTTCGGTCAAGTAACCCGTCAGTTCGAGAAGCCGCTCGCTGATTGTTTTCTGTCCCAGTTCATCGATCAGGTCGAGGCTAGCCGACAAACCGTGAATGCCCAGCATGTTGGGGCTGCCGCATTCGAAGCGTCGGGCGCTGCGCGCCGGCTTCCAGTCCAGCGTATCGTAATTGCCCAGATCCTCGACCATGTGCCAGCCGAACTGGTGTAACCGCAGATGTTCGCGCCACGCTTCCGCGCAGTAGAACACCGCGATGCCTTCCGGGCCCATGAGCCACTTGTGCGCATCGGCCATGACAAAATCGGCTTGTGCCGCTTGAACATCGAGGGGCAGTGCGCCCAACGACTGAATCGCGTCAACGCAAAACGCCACGCCACGGTCGCGGCACATCGCCCCCAACTTGACCAGGTCGAGCCGGAACCCGCTGGCGTATTGCACCGAACTGACCGACATCAGGCGAGTATGCTGATCGATCGCCGCACTCAGATTGTGCTCCGCATCGCCCTGCAACGACACCGGACGCACTTCGACGCCCCGTGTCGCCAGTGATTCCCAGACAATGCGGTTCGATGGAAACTCCTGATCGGTGATGACCACGTTGTCGCCGAGTTGCCAGTCCATTCCGCAGGCAACGACCGACAACGCCTCGGAGGTGTTTTTGAGCAATGCGATGTCGTCGGGGGAGGGGGCGTTGATCAGGGCGCGCAATTGGTTGCGCAAGCGCCGCTCTTGTTCCGCCCAACGTGGATAATGGCGCGCTCCGTGGGTGACGTTTTCATCGGCGAAGCGCTTGATCGCTTCGGCGGTGCGTCGCGGCCAAGGGCTGACGGCGGCATGATTGAGGTAAATCAACTCGGCGGCTTGCGGAAATTCCGCGGCGCAGCGCTCATCCGTGCGCGAGTTTGTCATAGTGGATAACCCTCATGTTAGAGGTCGTCGCATCAAGTATACAAGAATTCGCTAATTAATCAGTCTATTATTGACATCGCATCATTAGTCCATATAGTGAGGACTTGGTCCGTCGTCGCATTCGTTAAGAAAAACGAAGCAGCTCGGATGGCGCGCGAGGGGAGGGATCTTCAGCCGACGATTCTTGTAGCCCTGTGCTGTGGCGTGTTGCGCCCATGTTGAGTCTATGACTGCAAATATGAACTTGCACACCGTGTTGTCGCGCCTGACCGCACGCCCTGTCAACCAGGTTGTCGCGGGATGCTTCGCATTGGTTGCCCTGCTGCCTGTGGTGATCATCACTTACAGCCTTTACCAGGCGTCCTGGGACGACGCGTGGCGGGAGGTCAATGAAAAACATCGACTACTGGCGATCAATCTTGCCGCTCCGCTTGCGGTCCATGTTCAGGATCATGAACAGATGCTGGGCATGACGGCAAACCAGATCGCCAGCTACTATCGCAATGGCATCGCCGACCATCCCAATGTTCAACAGCTGCTCGATGTCAGCCTGAATAGCTTTTCCGGATTTGAGAACTTGGCCCTGGTCGACAATGACATGCAACTGGTGGGCCTGGCTAATCGCGGCGGCGTGCGCCCGTCGACACAGGACGATCTGGGTCGATTGCCGTGCCTGTCGCAAGCAGCGTCGACGCGCAAGCATGTGGTGACGGGCATTACGTCTAATCTCGCCGCGCAAAATCCGACCATCCAGATTTGCCAGCCGGTCATCGACTACGACAACCGCCTGTTGGGCGTGCTGTTGGGTGAGCTGGATATCGGAGTGATTGAACGTCTGCGCAAGAATGTCTTTTTCGGCAGAGGCGGCCATTCGGCCATCGTCGACCAAACGGGCCGGGTCATCGCCCATCCCAATCCCGAGTGGATGAAGGAGATGCGCGACCTGTCCGATTGGACCATCGTGCAGGAGATGAAATCGGGCAAGAACGGAGTGGGAGAGTTCTTCTCGCCCTTTACGAAGATGCAAATGGTGGCGGGCTACGCCGCTGTGCATGGGATCGGCTGGGGCATCATGGTTCCTCAGCCCCGGGCGGAGATCGAGTCCCAGGTCAATCAACTGTTATTGTCCACCTATGCCGGCGGCGGATTTGCGCTCGCGCTGGCTGTCGTGTGCGCGATCGCCTTGGCGCGCTGGATCACCGGCCCCATCAACCGCCTTGCCCTGGCGGCGGAGCGTTTGGTGCAGCACGGTTTCCAGGGCAAGCTGCCGCTGAGCGAGTGGGCCGCGCCGCGGGAGGTACAGCAATTGTCCGGCGTTCTCGGCGCGCTTACCAACGGTTTCCAGCAATCGCAGAAGGAAGTGCGCCTGCTCAATTCGGAACTGCAGGAGCGCATCGATCAAGCCACGCGGCGCCTGCGTGACGCCAATCTCCATCTGGAGCACATGGCCACGCGGGACGAGTTGACAGGGCTCCCCAATCGCCGGGGGATTCAGGAGCTGATCGAGCGTGAGCATGCGCGTGCGCAGCGGCACCGGCGACCTTACAGCGTTTTGTTATGCGATTTGGATCGCTTCAAATTGATCAATGACAACTATGGGCACGGCGCTGGCGACCAAGTGTTGAGCCGCATCGCCTCCCAAGCCCCAAGCGCGCTGCGTGATGGCGATGCGGTGGGGCGCTGGGGCGGAGAAGAATTCCTGTGCCTGCTGGTGGATACCGACCGGGAGGAAGCAATGCAAGTTGCGGAGCGGCTGCGCACCCACGTTGCGTCCACCATGCACCTTACCGATGCCCTTGAGATTCAAACCACCATCAGCGTGGGTGTTGCGACCTATCCCGAGGACGGCGACCGTATCGACACGCTGCTGAGTTGCGCCGATGCGGCGCTCTATGAGGCCAAGCGCGCCGGACGCAATCGCGTCGTCTGCAGCCGGGGAAAAACCTACGGCGTGTTCTCCATCGCGGGGCAGATTCAGTCGGCGCTGAATTTAGGTCGGCTGCGCCCGGCCTACCAACCGATCGTCGATCTGATCTCAGGAAAAGTAGTGGCCGAGGAAACCCTTGCGCGCATCGATGGCGGCGAGCGCGGCTATTTGGAAGCCAGTTCGTTCATCGAGGCCGCTCATCAACTGCAGATGGTCCACCGCATTGACTATGAGTTGATTTCGCAATCCATTCGACGCTCCGGCGACGAGTCGCTCGGCGACCCGGTTATGCGCTTCGTCAATATTTCCACGGACCTGTTGCGTCATCCGGAATTGATCGAGCGATTGGTGGATGAGTTGAAAGTCCTCTGCGACAACGAACGCTGTTCGTTGCACGGCCAGAAGCCGCTGGTCATCGAAATTACCGAGCGAGAGTTTCTGGGCCAGACCAACGAGGCGCGTCGTCTGCTGCGCCCGTTTTTGGATCTCGGGCTTACGCTGGCGCTGGACGATTTCGGCAGCGGCTATTCATCGTTTCGTTATCTTGCGGACCTGCCCATAAAGTACCTCAAGATCGAGGGCGAATTGGTGAAGAGGGCGTCGCACGAGAGTAAAGTGCGCTCGGTCATCCAAGCCATTCAAGACACCGCCCAAAGTCTCGGCGTCACGACGCTGGCCGAGGGCGTCGAGGACGAGCGTACCTTGCAGTTGCTGAGAACGGTGGGCATCGATCTGGCTCAAGGGTACTATTTCGGCCGCCCGGTGGTGGCCTAGCGTCAACGTTCCCGTGGCGGGTTTCCACGGCGGTCATTTACAGGGGCGGCCCGATCCGGTATAAAAATCCCGCGTCATCGGCTTGCGGGAACAGCGTGTGAGTGGTCAGGTTATCGATTGAGGGTCTAAGGAATTGTGACCGATCGGCATCTCATAGGCTGGCGCGAATGGATATCGCTCCCCGAACTTCACGTTCCCCATATTAAAGCGAAAATCGATACTGGCGCCCGCACGTCGGCGTTGCACGCTTTCGCTATCGAAACCGTGAAGGCGCGGGGCGTCTGGCTGGCGCGTTTTAAACTTCACCCCTTTCAGGGGCGAACGGACATCGTAAAGGTTTGCGAGGCTGAGATCATCGACCGGCGCTGGGTGACAGACTCGGGCGGTCATCGCGAGCAGCGATATGTGATCGTAACGACGGCCCAGGTGAGTTCTCATCAGTGGCCGATCGAAATGACCTTGACCGATCGGGATATCATGAGGTTCCGAATGCTGCTGGGCCGAACGGCGTTGGATTCAAAGTTCCTGGTCGACCCCAAGGCGTCATATTTGATCGGTACGCTGCCGCCGGGACGCAAGAAACGCACCAAACCACGGACATAAAGGGACAGGCACGGACAGGGATCATGAAAATAGCTGTATTGTCACGCAACAGGAGGCTGTACTCGACTCGCCGTATCGTGGAGGCGGGGCAAAAGCGCGGGCACGAGGTTTACGTGTTCGACACGCTGAAGTGCTACATGGATATCGCCACCATGAAGCCGGGCATCTACTACAAGGGCGAGCGGCTCGATGGCTTCCACGCGGTGATTCCTCGCATCGGCGCGTCGATTACAGGCTACGGGTTGGCGGTGCTGCGCCAATTCGAAATGATGGGCGTGTTCCCGCTCAATGAATCGGTGGCCATCGGGCGGGCTCGGGACAAACTGCGCTCTTCGCAACTGTTGTCGCGCAAAGGCGTGGGACTGCCGAATACCGGTTTTGCCCATGACATCGAAAATGCCCACGATTTGATTCGGTTGGTGGGGGGCGCGCCGGTGGTCGTCAAGCTTCTCGAAGGGACCCAAGGCAAAGGCGTCGTTTTGGCCGAGACCAAAAAGGCCGCCGAGAGCGTGATCGATGCCTTTCAGGAATTAAAGGCGGATTTCGTGGTGCAGGAGTTCATCAAGGAGGCAGGCGGTTCCGACGTGCGCTGTTTCGTCATTGGCGACAAGGTCGTCGCGGCGATGACGCGGCAAGCCCGGGAAGGCGAGTTCCGCTCCAATCTGCACCGGGGCGGCACGGCGACGGTTACGAAGCTCACGCCCGCCGAGCGATCAACGGCGTTGAAAGCCGCCAAGTCCATGGGCCTGAATGTGGCCGGCGTCGACATTCTGCGCTCCAATCGCGGTCCGCTCGTCATGGAAGTGAATTCCTCGCCGGGATTGGAAGGTATCGAAGGCGCGACCAAGAAGGACATCGCCTCCATGATGATCGAATTCATCGAGCGTCATGGCGAGCCCAACAAAACGCGCACGCGAGGAAAGGGCTAGGCGCTTTGGCCGATGCATTCCGAATCAACGGGGTTTCCATCGCGCCGGGGCAGCGGTTGACCATCGATCTGCCTGTCACGAAACTCTATACCCATACTGAAATGGGGATGCCGGTGCACGTGATACGGGGCAAGCGCCCGGGGCCGCGGTTGTTCATCTGCGCCGCCATTCACGGCGACGAAATCAACGGCGTGGAGATCATCCGTCGCTTGCTGCGTTCGCCGCGCCTGAACGCCATTCGCGGCACGTTGATCGCGATCCCCATCGTCAACGTTCACGGTCTGCTGCAGCATTCGCGCTACCTGCCTGATCGGCGCGATCTCAATCGCAGCTTCCCCGGCTCGGAAAGAGGCTCGCTTGCCGCGCGCCTCGCCCATCTGTTCATGACTGAAATCGTCGAGAAGTGCACCCACGGCATCGATCTTCACACCGGCGCGGTGCACCGTAGCAATTTGCCCCACATTCGGGCGAACCTGGATGATGCGGAAACAACCCGACTGGCGCAGGAGTTCCACGTCCCGTTGTTGCTCAACTCCAATCTGCATGACGGTTCGCTGCGCCAACGGGCCGCCGAGCGCGGTATGCCCATGCTATTGTACGAAGGCGGCGAGGGATTGCGCTTCGATGAAGTCGCGATTCGCGCCGGCGAGCGCGGCATCATCAGCGTCATGCGCGCCCTCGGCATGCTTCCCGCGCTGAAGAAGCGGCGCCGGCAGGCGGCACCGGTGGTGGCCAGATCAAGCTATTGGGTGCGTGCGCCGGTGAGTGGCATATTCCGCCCGCTGGTCAAACTGGGCGGCAGGGTTAAACGGGACGGTCTGCTCGGTGTGGTAACCGATCCTTTCGGCGATCGGGAAGAGGAGGTCTTGGCGGCGATGAGCGGCATCGTCCTCGGCCGGTCCAATCTGCCGTTGGCCAACGAAGGCGATGGCCTTTTTCACGTGGCGCGAGTGCATCGTCCCGATGATGTCGCCGCGCAAGTAGAGGAGTTTCAGGAGTTTCATCAGCCGGGCATTTCCGATGAGCCCGACGCGGGGAGTCCAATACGTTGAGTAGGATAAAGCCGTGAAAATAAAATTCCTGGGCGCCGCGCGCGAAGTCACCGGATCATGTCATCTGTTCGAAGTGGGCGGTAAGAAATTCTTGGTCGATTGCGGTTTGATTCAGGGCCTTCCATCGGACGAAGCGCGCAATTCCGAACCCTTGCCGATCGAACCTCATCGAATCGACGCCGTGGTGCTGAGTCACGCGCACATCGATCACAGCGGACGCTTGCCGTGGCTGGTCAAGCAGGGCTACAAGGGCCCCATCTATGCCCACCGCGCCACGCGCGATCTGTGTCGCATCATGCTGCGGGATGCGGCATATCTGCAGGAGAAAGACAGCCAGTGGGACAACAAGAAACGACAACGCAAGGGGCTTAAGCCGGTTGAAGCCCTCTACACGATGGAGGATGCCGAGTCGACCGTGGCGTTATTCGAGGTTTTCGAGTACGAGCAGGCGCGGGAAATTCTCCCCGGGGTCACGCTGACCTTGTATGACGCGGGACACATTTTGGGTTCCTGCATTGTCGTGCTGGAACTGCAGGAAGGTCCGCTCAAACGTCGTGTCGTATTCAGCGGCGACCTCGGCCACATCGGCACGCCTTTGATGCGCGATCCGACCGTGCTCGCGGATGCCGATGTCGTTATGCTCGAGAGCACCTATGGCGACCGCTTGCACCGCCCTTGGGAGCGAACCTGGGAAGAAGTCAAAGATGTCGTCTCGGAAGTGAAGAGTGCGCGGGGCAATATTCTCATTCCGGCTTTCGCGGTGGGGCGCACCCAGGAAGTGCTGTATCTGTTCGGAAAGTATTACGACGACTGGAGCATCGACCGGTGGAACATCTTTCTCGACAGCCCGTTGGCCATCGAGGCGACGGAAGTGTATACGCAGCACAAGGACTTGTTGGAGCCGGAGGCGGCCGAGTTGCTCAGCAAGCTGCGCGCCGGCGCGTTGCTGCCCAATTTGCATTTCACGCCCGAGCCGGAGCAGTCCATGCAGCTCAACAATGTGCGCTCGGGTGCCATTATCATCGCCGGCTCGGGGATGTGTACCGGTGGCCGCATCAAACAGCATCTCAAGCACCATGCCTGGCGCAGCGAGACGCATATCATCATTGTCGGCTTTCAAGCCGAGGGCACGGTTGGTCGCGCGTTGGTGGACGGCGCTCAACACATCAGGCTATGGGGCGAGACCATTCGCGTGGCGGCGACGGTGCACACGGTGGGCGGTTTGTCGGCCCATGCGGACAAAGCCGGGCTGTTAGGTTGGTACCAAAAGTTCAAGGGTCGGCCGCCGGTTATTCTCGTACACGGCGAGCCGCGCGCCATGGATGCATTGGCCGCGACGCTGCGTTCCGAATTAAACGCCGCCGTGGTCGCGCCCTCGGTCAATAACGAATTCGATCTCCATTCCAACACGCTTGAGCAAAAATGATAGGAGTGATGTCATATCATCACTTCGCTTTCGTCTTCCAGAACGCGCACCAATTGGGTTAACGCGCCGTCCAGAGGCGCGCTGATTTCCAGATCGCGCTGCCGGTTGCGCGGGTGGGCGAAACGCAGCCAATGGGCGTGAAGCGGCACGCGCTGCAACGGCAATGGGCCGTAAAACTCGCTTTCCCAAGGCGCCTTGAGATATTGCGGATCGTAGAGCAGCGGGAATCCGGCTTCCATGGCGTGCAAGCGTATTTGGTGCAGCCGGCCCGTCTCCGGCTCTGCCTCCAGCCATCCCACGTCATGGTAACGATTAAGCACGCGGAACTGCGTGCGCGCGGGCTTGCCGTTTTCCCAATCCACCGTGCCTCTGCCGCGCCCGCGCTTGCCTTCGAGCCGGCGCAACGGCGCATCGACAATGTGTTCATCCCACTCCGGCGCGCCACGGGTGAACAGCCAATACTTTTTCGCGACATCGCGCGACTCGAATTGTTTGGACAAATTGCGGTGGGCCTCGGCGTTTTTCGCGAAGACGACCACGCCGCTGGTGTCGCGATCAAGACGGTGCACCGGGTAGAGATCGCGCCCCGTGGCGTCGGGTTGGTGGCCCTGGGCGCGCAGATAAACGCCCAACTTGTGCAACAGCACATTGGTTTCTTTTTTCCAGCGATCCGCCACCACTAACTCGCCGGCCTGCTTGTTGATACAGATGATGTCGTCGTCCTGATACAGGACTAGCTGGGCATCAAACGGAGTCAAACTTGAAGACGCGTCTTGCGTTGTCATCTGCATCGCCATTCTGTTAATCATTCGAATTGCGGAGTAATAATTCCGATCGGATTGGACAATGTGAACTATCTCCGACGGCGTTTCCAAGTGCATCGCATTGGATTGTCCACACCGTGTTCACCAACCGATTTGTCGGGTTTCTTTTTGCTCTCGAGCGCCTATAATGCATTTTAATCTCATCCCTTCATCATGACATCATAGGTTGCGCCGTGAAGCCCATACGCGTGCTGATTGTTGAAGATTCCGAAGATGACATGCTGTTCGTATTACGGGCATTGCGTCAGGCTGGATTCGAACCCGAACATGTGCGCGTTCAGACGCCCGGTCAACTGCGTAACGCACTGGCCCAGCAGACGTGGGACTGCATCATCAGCGATTATTCGTTGCCGAGCTTCAGCGGTCTGGACGCGCTGAATCTGGTTCGCAGCACAGGCATCGACGTTCCTTTTGTGATCGTTTCCGGCGCGATCGGGGAAGACACGGCCGTGGATGCCATGCGGGCCGGGGCGCACGACTACATCATGAAAGGCAACTTGACGCGGTTGGCGCCGGCGATCGAACGGGAGTTGGTCGAGGCGCAGATTCGCAAGGAACGCCGCGAAGCGGAAAACGCGCTGCGTTTGGCGGCCAGCGTGTTCGACAACAGCATGGAAGGCATCATGATCACCGATCCCAAGGCGAGGATCGTGCGGGTCAATCAGGCGTTTTGCGACATGACCGGCTTCAGCGTCGATGAGGTCATCGGAAACACGCCGCAACTGCTGGGTTCCGGCCGGCATACCGCGCCCTTTTTTCGCCAGATGTGGCGTTCGCTGCAGGACAGCGGCTACTGGCGCGGCGAGATTCAAAACCGGCGCAAGAACGGCGAGATTTTTCCCGCCTGGTTAACCATCAGCAGCGTGCGCGACGACATGGGGGAGGTGAGCCACTACATCGGCAGCCTGATCGACCTCAGCGTGCAGCGCAAGGCCGAAGAGCGCGTGCGCTATCTGACGCAGTATGACGCGCTGACCGATCTCCCCAACCGCGCTCTGCTACGCGAAAAACTCAAGAGCGCCATTCTGCGCGCCGGCTACTTGAACCGGGAAATCGTCTATCTGCAGTTCGACTTGGATCGTTTCACCCGCATCAACGACACCTTGGGACACCATCACGGCGATCGCATCCTGCAGCGGGTGAGCCAGCGCTTGCGCCAGCACACTTCGGAAAACGATATCGTCGCCCGTCTAGGGGGCGATGAGTTTGCGGTGGTGCTGGTTGATCTGGACCGCGAAGCTAAACTCGAGGAAGTAACGCAGAAGCTCGCCGATTGTTTGAAGGAGCCGTTTGTGCTCGGTTCGCGAGAGTTGTTCCTCACCGCCAGTATCGGCGTGGCCCGTTATCCGCAGGACACCCGCGATGCCGACGCCCTCATCAAGTACGCAGACCGTGCGTTGCACCAAGCTAAACTCAGCGGCGGCATGCGCCAATACTCGCCGACCATGGACGCCGACACCATTGGCCAAATGCACATGGAAGGCGCGCTGCGCCGCGCCTTGGAGCGTGAAGAGTTCGTTGTTCACTATCAGCCGCAAGTCGACTTCAGCAACGGCCGCGTGGTCGGCGCCGAAGCCCTGTTGCGCTGGTCGCGCGGAGAGCGTTGGTTGGTGCCGCCGAACGAGTTTCTCCCCGTCCTGGAGGAAACCGGACTGATCAACAAGGTGACGGAATGGATGCTGGAGCGGGTATGCATGGATTTTCGGGCCTGGCGCGATCTCGGTGCGACCATCCGAACGGTGTCCGTGAATCTTTCCGCCAAGCAGTTTTGGCATCCGGATTTGGCCGACCAAATTGGTGATACGTTGCTGCGAACCGGCGTCGACGCTTCGTGTTTGTGTTTGGAGATTTCCGAGCGCTATCTGACCGAGGATGCCAGCGCGTCGTCCGGCTTGCTCAAACGTTTGCGCGAAATGGGTGTGCGCATTGCCATCGACAACTTCGGCAGCCGATATTCTTCTTTAAGTCTGCTGCGTAAGTTCCCGTTGGATATATTGAAAATTGATCGATCATTCATCGAGACCTTGCCCAAATCTGATGAGAATGAAGCGATTATCGACGGCATCATTGCCATGGCTCATCCACTCAATCTCAAGATTGTCGCGGAAGGCATTGAACGGGCTTCGCAATATCAATTCCTGCAGTCCCACGGCATCGATATCGCGCAGGGATTTTTCTGCGGGCGTCCGCAGGAGATAAACGAATTTACCCATCTGGTGGCGACCAACCACAACCAGTTTTCGCCGGCCTATTCCGCTGCTCCGCACCTGCATTGATCGCTGTCGGCGGCGTCCACTGAAAATTCGTTCATTATCGACGTGCGTGTAAAAAGCGTTGCCAAACCATTCGGTTGAATATAGCCTTTGACTCTGCGTGAGCCGAAACCCGAGTCGATGAATATTTCTGCCGTAAAACCTGCGACAAGCGCCAACGTATTATTCGCCATTCTGCTGTCATTGAGTTTGTCCGCGACCGGACAGCCAGCGCTGGCGAGTGATTTCGACGCCTGGCTGGGCGCGTTGCGCGACGAAGCCGCCGGCAAAGGCATTTCCGCTTCAACGCTGGACACGGCGCTGCAGGGTCTGCGACCCATTCCGCGCGTCATCGAACTGGACCGTCAGCAACCCGAGTTTACGCAGACCTTTTGGAATTATCTGGGCCAGCGGGTAACCGAGGACCGCATCGCACGCGGGCGCAAACTGCTGGAAGAACACCGCGATCTGCTGGCGAAAGTGGAAAAGCAGTACGGTGTGCCACCGCGGTTTTTAGTGGCGTTCTGGGGCTTGGAGACGAACTTCGGCAGTTATCTGGGGGCCTTCCCCGTGGTGGGCTCTTTGGCCACGCTTGCTCACGATCACCGCCGCGACGCGTTTTTCCGCGCTCAGCTTTTGGATGCGTTGCATATCCTCGATGAGGGCAGCGTGACGGTGGCGGACATGAAAGGCTCCTGGGCCGGCGCGGTCGGGCACATGCAGTTCATGCCGAGCACGTTTCTGCAATACGCGATCGATGCCACGGGGGACGGCAAACGGGACTTGTGGGGTTCGCTGCCCGATGCGTTTTCTTCCGCTGCCAATTATCTCAACCGCCTCGGCTGGCGCAGTGATGAAATCTGGGGCCGGGAAGTAAAACTGCCCAAAGATTTTCTCTGGGATCAGGCCGATCTTTCGATCAAAAAGCCGATCGCCGAGTGGGCGAAGATGGGCGTGCGCAAACCCGACGGCGGCCCATTGCCGAAGGCCGATGTCGCCGGCGCGATCGTGCTACCCCAAGGTTACCAAGGGCCGGCGTTCTTGGTGTATCGCAATTTCGACGTGATCATGAACTGGAACCGTTCGATCAACTATGCGGTCACGGTCGGTTATCTCGCCGACCGGTTCGTAGGATTGCCGCGCATTCGCCACGGTCGCGACGCCGACAATCGGCCGTTGTCGCGTGAGCAGGCTTTAGCGCTGCAGAGCAAATTGAATGAATTGGGCTACCCTGTGGGCACGCCGGACGGCATTCCCGGCGCTCAAACCAGAACCGCCATACGCGCCTTCCAACGCGACGCCGGTTTGCCGCAGGATGGTTATCCCTCGGTGAGCATGTTGGAGAAGTTGAACGAACGCCGGAGCTGATGATGAATTGGCAACCGATTGTCGATGAATTCAAGCAGTGCGTGCCCGCGGTGGATTTCTGGTCGTTGCGGCTGGTGGACGACGAAACGGAGACCCTCAGCGTACGGGAGGGTGTGGCCCAGCCGCCCGCGTCGGCGCAAAGCCGTGGGGCTTACATGACGCTCGTTCATCGTGGCGGCATGGCTTACGGCGCGACGAGCGACCTCACCGCGCCGGGCTTCAAGCGCGCCATCGAGAGCGCCATGAACTGGCTCGAGGTTACGCGGCGCCACGCGCTGTTAAATGTCGACAAACTCCCTCGACCGGGCACCAGCGGCCGCTATCGCTCAGCGGTGGCGCAACCGTGGCACGGCATGACGTTGAACGACAAGTTGGCGTTGCTGCAGCAGGTCAATACAGCACTGAAAATCGACCCCGCCATCGTCTATTGGGAGGCCCATCTCAGACACCGCCGCACCGCCGTGGTCTTGTGCACCAGCGACGGCGTAAGCATCGAACAAACGTTTCACTACATCGTGCCCGGCTGTGCGGCGGTGGCCAATCGCGGCGCCGAAACGCAAATGCGTACCGGCGGCGGCTGGGGCAGCGTGCGCCAGGGCGGACTGGAACAACTGGCGGCGTTCGGTTTTCCCGATTCGGCGCGGCAAGTGGCCGAGGAAGCGCTAACGCTGGTGGATGCGCCGCAGTGTCCGAGCGGCACAATGTCCGTGCTGCTGACGCCCAGTCAAATGATGCTGCAGATCCACGAGAGCATCGGCCATCCGCTGGAGCTGGACCGCATATTGGGCGATGAGCGCAACTACGCCGGGCGCAGCTTCGTGACCCTGGATATGTTCGGCCACTATCAATACGGCTCCGAATTGCTCAATGTTACTTACGATCCGTCCCATCCGGAAGAAGTGGCCAGCTACGGCTTCGATGACGACGGCAGTCCGGCGCAGCGGGTGTTTCTTATTCGCAATGGCGTGTTGGAACGGCCGCTGGGCGGGTCGATTTCTCAGTCTCGCGCGGGAATGGACGGCGTGGCCAACGCCCGCGCCTGCGATTGGAACCGCCCGCCCATCGATCGCATGGCGAACCTGAACCTCGAACCGGGCGATCGGTCGCTGCAGGAATTGATTGCAGCCATCGAAAACGGCGTGCTCATGGATACCAACCGCTCGTGGTCCATCGACGACAGCCGCAACAAGTTTCAGTTCGGGTGCGAATGGGGACGATTGATTCAAGACGGCGAACTAAAGGGCGTGGTGAAGAATCCCAGCTATCGCGGCGTGTCGGCCGAGTTTTGGCGCAATTTGACGCAAGTGGGTGATCGGGGCACGTTCGAGATCTGGGGCACGCCCTATTGCGGCAAGGGCGAGCCCAATCAAGTCATCCAAGTCGGCCATGCCTCGCCGGCGTGCGTGTTCAGCAATGTAGAGGTCTTCGGCGGGGCCTAAGCAGCAACCGGTTAGAAGGTGCAGCGTATGGAAACCTATTTTCGCGATCTTGCTCAGACCTTGTGTGCGGCGATTCTTCCCCAGGAAACGCTGCTGCTCAACTATGACGGCGAAACATCCGATTTCGTTCGCTTCAACCAGAACAAGATCCGCCAGGCCGGCAATGTCCGGCAACAGTACCTGCAGCTGGACCTCATCGCCAAGCAGCGGCAGAGCACTGCGACGCTGCCATTGTGCGGCGACCGCGCGCGGGATGAAACGCAGGCGGTGAAGGTGATCGCCGGGTTGCGTGAACAGCTCGCGGTGATACCCGACAACCCCCATATCAACTATGCTCTCGCGGTCCACGACTCGCGCGATGCGGCGGACAGCGCTTTGCCGTCCCCGTACGCGGCCGTCGACGACATCATCGGCCGGGCGCAAGGCTTGGATCTGGTCGGCATTTGGGCCAGCGGGCAGCAGCTGCGCGGCTTCGCCAACTCGTTGGGTCAGTTCAATTGGCACGCCCGGGCCAGTTTCAACTTCGACTGGAGCGTCTATCAGAACAGCGACAAAGCGGTTAAGTCGAACTACGCCGGAACCCAATGGAACAACGGAGTTCTGGAACAAAAGCTCAACTACAGTCGCGAGGTGCAGACGGTCCTCGCGCGTCCGGCCATCAAGCTCAAACCGGGCCGTTATCGGGTGTTTCTTACGCCGAGCGCGCTCAATGAAATTATGACGCTGCTCAACTGGGGCGCCTTCGGCTTGAAGAGCCACCGTACGCTGCAAACGCCGCTCATCAAAATGATCAAGGAAGCGGCGCGATTGCAGCGCCAAGTGCATCTCGTCGAGCACCACGCCGACGGTCTGGCGCCGCGTTTTACCCGGCAGGGCTTCGCCAAGCCCGAGCGCGTGGCGCTGATCGAAAAGGGCGAGTATCGCGACTGCCTGGCGAACGCCCGCGACGCCAAGGAATACGGCGTCGAGGTGAACTGCGCCATCGAGCATCCGCAGTCGCTGCACATGGCCGGCGGTGATTTGAGTCAAGCCGACGTGCTGCGGGAACTGGGCACCGGCATCTACATTAGCAATCTGTGGTACTGCAACTTTTCCGACCGCAACAACTGCCGCATTACCGGCATGACCCGCTTTGCGAGCTTGTGGGTGGAAAACGGCGAAGCCATCGCGCCCATCGATGTCATGCGGTTCGATGAAAGCGTTTATCACTTTCTCGGTGACAAACTGGTGGCGCTGACAGCGGAACGCGAGCACATCCTGGATACGGGAACCTACGAAAAACGCTCCGATGCCAGCGCCCTGTTGCCTGGCGCGCTGGTGGAGGATTTCGCGTTTACGCTTTAGCCGGCATTGCGGTCTGCGACGGACGTTTTAAAAGTGCGCGGCGAGAGCCTTGACTTGAGCGTGGCGATAGCACTCCACAATGTGGTCGTTGACCATGCCGACCGCCTGCATGTGGGCATACACGATGGTCGGTCCCACGAAATTGAAGCCGCGCTTCATGAGGTCTTTACTGAAGGCTTTTGAAATCGGCGTTTCCGCCGGCAGTTCTTTCATCGACCGCCAGCGATTCTGAATCGGTTTGCCGTCCACGAACTGCCACTGGTAATCGCTGAAGCTGCCGAACTCGTCTTGAACTTTCAGAAACGCTTTGGCGTTGCCCACAGTTGATTCGATCTTGAGCCGGTTGCGAATGATTTTGTCGTTGGTCATCAGGGATTCGATTTTGGCGCGGGAAAAGCGCGCGACTTTTTGCGCATCGAAATCGGCGAACGCTTTGCGGTAGCCGTCGCGGCGGCGCAGGATGGTGATCCAACTCAGGCCGGCTTGGGCACCTTCCAAAATCAGGAATTCGAACAAGGTACGGTCGTCACTGACGGGCACGCCCCACTCGCTGTCGTGGTAGTGCATGTAGTCGGGGTCGGTCCCGCACCATGCGCAACGTTTGATGGTTTTCACGGCTGGCCTCGCGGGTTGGATTGTTCACGCCAGGCCGAATTCTATGACAAGCCCAACCCCAAGCGCGAGCGCCAAACACGCCTCCGCGCCGGCTGATTGCGGGCGCGGAGGCTGTTACTCGCGGTAACTGCCGAAGGAATTTGCCCTGTCGCTGCTGACCCTAAGCGCGGGACGCGGGTTTAAGGGGGTTGGTTTGCTGCGCGCAACTGGGCAGTCCCACCTTGGTCAAAATTTGGTCCATCAAACACCAGTTGGTGAAGCCGCTTTGAAACAGATTGGCGCCGACGAAGGCGGTGAACCACAGCCAGTTGGCGCTGTGATAAATGGGGCTCGCCTCGACGCCCAATCCCAAGGAAAGCAGTACAAAAAACCCGGCGATGATTCGAACTACTCGATTGACGGTCATTTCATTTCCTCCGACGTGCATGCAGTATATTAGCAAACGCTTATGTGATTTGAAAAGCCTTCAGATTCAAAGTTCCGTGAAAGACGGCCGTTGCGGCGTAAACCCTCATGACGCACGCGGATTGGCGAATGATTACGGTTTCCCGCTCAACGTCGATAAATAAATGAGAGGTAACCATTTGATGTACAGAGGAAACAAAATGCCGAATTTGGGTGCGACCACGCGCCATGGGTGCCGCGCCCCAGCAGGGGGCGCGCCATGATTGTAACGCCCGGCCAGCTCAACCCTTATCACCTCGATTTGTCGGCCCTGAAAATTCTGGTCATCGACGACTTCGCGGACATGCGTTCCATGATGCGGCGTACGGTGGAGTCATTTAAGGGGTTGGCGGTTGAATTGGCCCGCGACGGCGATGAAGCCCTCGAAAAGATGGGTGCCACCAAGTTCGACCTCGTACTGTGCGATTACAATCTGGGCGACGGCAAGGACGGCCAGCAGATTCTCGAAGAGGCCAAGCATCGCAAGTACATTTCCAGCACCACGATTTGGATGATGGTGACCGCCGAAACGACGGTGGAGATGGTGATGGGCGCCCTTGAATACAAGCCCGACGACTACCTGACCAAGCCCTTTACCAAACAAGAATTCGCCGTTCGAGTCATGAAGATTCAAGCGCGCAAGGCGGAGCTACGGGATATTCTCGCCGCGCGCGACAGCGGCGCCTACGACAAAGCCCTCGAGCATGTCGCCGCCCATTTGGCGAAGAAGGAAACGTTCGAGCTGCTGCAGATCAAGGCCGATCTTCACGAGCGGCAGCAGGCGTGGTCGGAAGCGGATGCGATTTACAATCGAGTACTCGGTCAACGGCCGCTGGCTTGGGCTCAGCTCGGTCATGCCCGCATGTTGATCCGGGCGGAGAAGTTCGACGCCGCCAAGGACATCCTCTCTGCCGCCATCGCCCAAATGCCGACGCTGGTTGAAGCCTATGACTTGCTGGCGGGCGTGCACGAAACGTTGGGGGATGCGAAAAGCGCACAACAAGTTCTCGAATCCGCCATCGCTCAATCGCCCAAAGCGATTCTGCGCCAAAAGGCCATGGCCCGGCTCGCCTACACCAATGCCGATCTCGATGCCGCGGAAAAGGCCTATCGGCGCATCATCAAAATGGGTCGCGGCTCGATCTACAAATCCGCTGACGACTACAGCGGCTTGGCCCGTGTGTATGCGGACAAGGGCGCCGCCACTGAAGCTGTCAAAGTGCTGTCGACCCTCAAAGAAGAGTTCAAACACAATCACGATGCGCTGTTGCAGGGCCTTTTGGCCGAGGCGGACATCTACACTAAACTCGGACTGGGTGCTCAGGCCGAACAAGCGCTGGACGGCGCGACGGCCATCGCGCAGAAAGCGGCCAATATCTCCAGTGGTGTGGCCATGGACTTCATCAAGGCGGCGCTGAATTCGCAACGCGACGCGTTGGCGCAAGAATTGACGACGACTTTGGTTAAAAACAACCACGATGACGCCGAGCTGGTCTTGCGTGTGCAAGCGTCGTTTGACGCGGCGGGCAAAGGCGATACGGCGAAAAAACTCGTCGACGCCGCCCGCCAAGCCACGCGAGAACTGTTGGACAAAGGGACTGAATTGGTCAAGCAGGGTGCGTTGGACGAAGCCATTAGTCACTTTCTGCAGGCCGCCGGCGCCACGCCCAACAATCTTCAGGTGAATCTTGCACTGGCGCAAACGCTGGTGAAAGCGATGCAGAAGAACGGCAAGACGGAACGCCATGTATTTCTGCTGCGCCAATCCCTCGATAAGGTGCGGCAGATTGACCCATCGAACGGGCTGCTGCCCACCCTGCAGGAACTCTATCGCCAACTCGTCGGCGCCCAGACCGCCCCGGCGTAAGGGGATTGGGTTACCAAGTGCTGTCGACGGGTGGATCGCTTGCCATCCGTTCCAACAGATAGTCGCGCCACTCAAGCGGGCGGGCCAGGTACCGGCTGGTGTCGAGATAATGAAACCCTTCCTTCACCGCTAACAAGAATGTCGGGAATCCGGTGGCGCCGACGGCGTACATTAGGCGGCGTGTCTCCTCGATATGATTCATAGTGAATTCGCCGCGAAATAAATCGAAGGACGCGGCGAAGGCTTCTCGATCAAGATCCATCTCAGCCGCGATGTCGATCAGCGTGGCGCGGCGCGAGATGCGTCGCCCGTCGATGAAGTGCGCCATCTGAATACGTTTCAACATTTCCAGCCCGTCGCTGCTCATTGCCTGGGCGGCGAGGATGGCGGTTGTCGGCGGTTCGGAGTCCAGGGTTTCGCTCTCATCGAATAACAGCTCGGAAAGATACGGTTCCCCAAAGACTTGGCCGGTGACCGCGGCGATTCGTTGGTCGTGTCTGAGCACGTAGTCGCGGACTTTCGGCGTGATGGGGCGGCGGTCGTTGCCGACGCACATTCCCCCGGCGTGCATCTCGATCGACAGGCCCGGGATCTCGCGCGCAATCGTGAGCAGCGGCGCGGCGCCGTAACACCAGCCGCAGAGAGGATCGTAAATATAGTGAAGAACTGCCTCGGTCACGATTGTGCTGCTCGTCGGCGATAAGACATGGGTCATGATAACGCATAAGGGACTCTACGGACACGCGGCCGGGACGAGCCAGGCGTGGCGTCGCGTCGCCTTGACGCATGTGGAACGAGTAACTAGGATGGGCGGACTCAACAATTTGCGAGGCCCAGGCCGGTGCGCCGCAGTCATTTCGAACAGCTCAGACCCGTCTGCCCGCGGTGCAAGCATGACCGCAAAATTATCGCGCCGTTAAGTCTCGCCGCCGTGGCCGTGGAGCAGGGCGATACTATCCTGCAAGGCAATTTGATTTGCTCCGATTCCGGCTGCCGGCTCGAGTATCCCATCATCGACGGCATTCCGATCATCGTTAACAACATCCGAAAGTATCTCGCGGACAACGTTTTTCAAATCAACGCGCGCGACGATCTGTCCCCTGTTGTCGAGTCGATCCTGGGTGACGCGGTAGGACCGGGAACGCCGTTCAACGTGGCGCGCCACCACTTGAGCACCTACGGCTGGGGCCATTATGGCGACAAAGCGCCGGCGAGCCGCGCCGAAGCTGCGACCGGGAGCGATACCACCGGAACAGTCGCGGACTGTTTGAGTGCCGGCTTGAGATTGCTGGGGGCTCAGGCGCAAGCGCCGCTGCTGGACATCGGGTGTGCGGCGGGGCGAACCAGTTTCGAGTTGGCGCAGCGGTTTTCCGGTCTTACGCTTGGCATCGATCTCAACTTCTCGTTGCTGCGCCTTGCTCAGCGGGTTTTGCACACGGGCGTCGCGACGTTTCCATTGAAGCGGGTTGGCATCGTCTATGATCGCCAGGAATACCCGGTGGCGTTCGAAAACAAGGACAAGGTGGATTTCTGGGCTTGCGACGCGTTGGCCTTGCCTTTCCAGGAAGAAACCTTTCGCTTTACCAGCGCGATGAACGTTTTCGACGTCGTCAACGCGCCGCGGGATTTGCTCGTCGCCATGGACCGAGCGCTGGCAACGGACGGTGCGGCGATCCTCGCCACCCCGTATGACTGGTCCGCATCGACGCCCATCGAAACATGGGTGGGGGGGCACTCACAGCGCGGGCTTCACGGCGGATCCGCCGAACCGTTGTTGCGGAATATGCTCTCGCCAGGAACCGCCGGCGCCGTCGGCAGTCTGCGGATCGTTGGCGAAGTCGAAGAGCATCCGTGGAACATTCGCATTCACAGCCGGCATTCGGCGCAATACGTGACGCACATAGTGGCTTGCAGGAAGAACTGATTTTATAAAAAACATAGAGGAGTAGACGCGTGAAAAGAGTTGTCACAGGAGTTCTGGCATTTGGAGCGGTATTTACGGTCGGTGCCCATGCCGACAGCGATGTGGGTGGCCACGTCCATGCGGGCTCGAGCGATCATCATTCCATGCACGACCAGTTATCGGACAAGCCATGGGAGATTTACGGCGCGCTGTATGCGTCGTTGCAGAGTAACGATGCGGGGGATGCACTTTCGCACGGCGGCAATAAGTCGCAAACCAACACGTGGTTATCGACTGACGGAACGACGTTAGGATTTCGCGGTTCGATTCCGCTCGACGCAGGCCTGAGGGCGGTGTGGCAAATCGAGTCGGTTATCAATTTCGACGAATTCGGCGACAGCGCCGGTCATGCCCATGGCACGCAACCGCCCAACTACAACGACAGCGAACTGGCGGGCGGGCACAACAGCTTCCTTGGTCTTTCCGGGGACTGGGGCACCGTGCTCGTGGGTAAACATAACACCCCGTTTTTCGATGCGACCATTCAGTTCGACCTGTTCCACCATCTTCCGGGCGACGTGCGATCGATGCTGGGGCGGTTGCCGGGAACGGAAAGCGGTACCGGCGATCACCACGGCGGGACGTTCAATGTTTCCGCGTCCGACACCATCATGTACAAGTCACCCAAGTTAGCCAACGGCTTATCGTTTGAAGGCGCGATATTTGCTCTCAATGAAACCTTGGAAGATGACGGCGAGGACGATCCTTCGGCTTTCGGCTTAGGTGTGCGCTGGCAGCAAGATATGTTTACGTTGGTGGCCGCTTACGAGGAGCACAAGAACTTCGACACTTATGACCACGATGACGATGAAGACACGGCCGGGCTGGCGATCGACAAGACCAGCGGCCTTATCGTCGGCGGGATGATGCACTTCAACAACGGCGACACCATGGTTGGCGCGTTCTTCGAGCAGTTGGAAATGGACGCGGAATCCACATCCATCCCAGACAAGAGTCGCGACGGATATTACGTTAACTTCCTGCAACGCTTTATGGCCAAGAATAAATTCAAACTGGCCTATTCCAAGGCCGACGAACTCGAGACCAAGGACGGCGGGCAGATGATCGCGGCGGCCGTGGCGCGGGAAATCGGAGCGGGCACGGAAATCTATGCAGTTTACGCCAAGACGGACAACGACGAGAATGCGGCGTACAGCAACGGCACCATCGGTCCGCTGGGCGACGGTGGTGACCCGCAGACGCTTGGTATCGGCATTGTTCATATGTTCTAACGCGAACGAAGTTATTGACGTGAGCCATTGAAAAAAGGAACATAGTCACGCCGACCGCCATCATGGGATGGTGGTCGGTTGTTGTCATACAGGTGATCCGGACTGCGGCGCGTCAGCGTCGACATCACTGGTTGCAGGAGAAATAATGCGTAACGCACTGAAAGTAATTTTGTTAGGGACCTGTCTGGTCATGCCGTCAGCGTTCGCCGCATCTGATAACGGCCATGACGCCGGTGGTCACGCTCATTCGACCATCAGCAAGGACGTGGCCATTGAAAAGGCCACGGCCAAGGTCGCGGACTTAGTCAAAGCGGGGAAGATCGACGCCAGTTGGAGCGACGCGAGTGTGTCTGGCGCCGAGCAAAAAACATTCGCCAAGGGGCCGGAGTGGGTCGTGACATTTGCCAACGCCAAAATTGCCGATAAGTCGAAACAAACGCTGTACGTGTTTTTCGATCAGTTCGGTCACTATCTGGCGGCGAACTATACCGGCAATTGATCAAGCGGACGGAGTCACGCATGGGGCGAGGGTTAGGTGTCGGTTGTTTGCTGGGGGTTTGGCTGTTGGGGTCAACGCCGGTTGTCGCCGACGAGGGCCCGCAAGTGGTTCCGAGCCGGGAGAGGCAGATCGCTAAAGAAAAACACGCGAGCGGGCCGGCGGTGAACAAGGGTGTCAAGGCCGTTGCCGCGCTGGGCAGCGTTGCGCTTGGCGACGAATTCCCGGGCCTGGAAGGCCGGGTGCTGAGGGCGCGAGAGATCATCATCGAGCCCGGCGGCGTGGTCGCCGTGCATCAACACGATGCGCGTCCCGGTCTGGCCTACATCCTCGAGGGAGAGATCGTCGAGTACCGCAACGATAGTCCCGAGCCGCACGTGAGAAAGCCGGGCAACGTGGCGTTCGAGAAGACTGGCGTGACGCACTGGTGGGAGAACAAGACGGCTCAGTCCGTTCGTGCTCTGGTGGTGGACATCGTACCGCAGGAAAAGTGACGCGTTGCGTGCTCGTCGCGACGCCGCGACCCTGGTTCAACGGTATGTCTCTAGGCGTTTTCGCCAACCGGGCAACCACTGCGTTTCGTCCCGCGGGGCATTTGCCACCCGACGGGTTAGCACGTGATCGGCGGCGCGAATAAATTCCGCCGCGGGATCCGCCGCCGCGGTATTCATGTTTTCCAACACCTGCGAGAGACCCCAGCCTTGGCCTTTGTAGCGTTCTTTTGGCGACACCCCCTCACCTTTGAAATTAACGTAGTCGATCAACGCATACATACCATTCGCGGTGTCGGCGACGCGGTAGAACTGCCGGCGGATGTGGTCGCGTCGCGACGGGTCTCCTGCGGCGTCGAGCAGTCTGGGCAGGGCTGCTTCCAAACGCGCAATGATGAATCGAGTTTGTTCCGCGACCGTCTCCGCCAGAAACGCGCGCAGCTCGGTCATGCGTGGACTGCGAATGTCAGCGTAAAACGCCGCTCTGTTCGCCCACGGTGCATGAGGTGTCTCATGCAGCCAGGCGGGCACCCGGCGCGATTGGCGCAGATGCGTGATGAGCTGCGGAAAACTTTCCACAAAGGGCGCGTCGACACCGCGGGGAAACCAAATGAAATGACCGATGCCGAACGAGGGGAACGCCTCGCCTTCGTTCCAAACGGTTAAGTTCTCAACCTTGCCGGCGCCCTCGTTGCGCCAGATGCGTTGGCCGATCATTTCGGTCTCCTGGGTGGTGATGCGAACCGTGGACCATAGCCGGTCGGCAGCCGACTCGTCCGCGAGCGCACTCCAGCCGGAGCAAACGACAAGCACACTGGAGAGGAAGACTCGGCGCGACGCCGCATTTCGCAGTAAAGGCATGTCCCCCATTGTCGCAGACCCGCCGCGCTTCGCAATCCCCGGGGGTCAGACCCCCAATTAACAGCCTTAATCAGAGGCCTGACCCCGAACGAAATCCCAAACAAATCCACCGAATCGCCGCCACTGCAAAATTATCGGGGGTCAGACCCCAAGGAATGAGCTTAGTAAGAGGCCTGACCCCCGATTAAATCGGTTGGCGGGCGAGGTAGTCTTCGGTGTTGGCGGCGTCGAAGGGTTCGCTGAAGAGAAAGCCCTGGGCGGTGTCGCAACCCAATTCACGCAGGCGGTTCCACGCCGGTTTGTCTTCCACGCCTTCGGCAACCACCTTTAAGCCGAAGTTGTGACCCAAATCGATCGTCGATCGCACGATGGCGTCGTCACCGCGGTCGGTGGTCATGTCTTTGACGAAGGACTTGTCGATTTTAAGTTCATGAACCGGCAGCCGCTTTAGATATTCCAGGGACGAGTAACCGGTGCCGAAATCGTCGATTGATAAGCGAATCCCCATGTCGGCCAAGCGCTGCAGGGTGCCGATCGCTTTTTTGACGTCGGTCATGATGGTTCTTTCCGTCAGTTCAAAGATCACATTGCTCAGATTGATGCGATGCGCAAGAGCGATCCGCTCAACCATGGCGAGGAACGCTTCGTCTTGAAAATCCTGCGCCGAGATATTGATAGCGACTTTCACCTGATGGCCGCTTTTTGCCAGTCGAACCATTTGGGCAAACGACTGCGAGACAACCCACTCCGTCAGCGGCCGGATCATGCCCGTCTGCTCCGCCAGCGGAATAAACACGTTCGGCAGAAGAAGACCTCCGCCGTTGTGGCGCCAACGCAGCAGCGCTTCGAACCCTTCCACCTCACCCGATTTCAAGGACAATTTGGGCTGGAAATACAACACCAATTCATTGTGCGCGATGGACCGCCCCAGATCGCTCATCAGGGATAATCGTTGAACACTGTGATCATCGTGTGCCGGGTCGTAAAACGCGAAGCCGAAGCTGTGCCGCTTGGCGAAATACATCGCCACGTCGGCGCAGCGGGTCAAGCGCTCTGGCGTCACGCCGTCTTCCGGGAACACGGCGATGCCGATGCTCGCGCCGACCCTCAAGGTGTACCCGGCCGTCTCAAACGGTGCCGCCAAAACCGCCGCGATCTTCGATGCGATGCGCTGGCTGTGCAGGCGGTCGGCGTCGGGCAGCAGAAAAAGAAACTCATCGCCCCCCATGCGCGCTACGGTGTCCGCCTTGCGTAACACGTTCGATAGGCGCGGGCCAATCTCGCGCAAGATGAGATCGCCGATATGATGCCCCAACGTGTCGTTGATCTCCTTGAAGCGATCGAGATCCATGATCATGAGCGCAAATGAATTGTGATTACGTTGCGCTTGGTGAATCGCTTGTTTGAGCCGGTCGTCGAACAAGGTGCGATTCGGCAGGCCGGTTAGTGTGTCCTCCATAGCGAGTTTTTCCAAGCGGCGATTTTGTTCCTTCGTTTCGGTGATATCCTGCAGCGTCACGACGAAGTGGGTTACCGCACCCTTTTCGTTGCGCACGGGCGAGACGTAAGTGGCGTCCCAGCGCGCCGGCTCGCCGCGCCCGCGGTGCGCCAGTTCGCCCTTCCAGCTGCCGTTGATCCGCACGCTGCGCCACAGTTGTTCGTAGGTTGACTCCGGTGTGTCCGGGTGTCGAATGGCGGCCAAGGGTTGCCCTAGCAAGTCTTTTGGCGATATGCCGCTGACGCTCAGAAACCAAGGATTGGCGTATTCGATACGTCCGGCTTCGTCGGTGATTAATGTGCCGCCCTGGCTTTGCTCTACCGCCCGCGACAGTTTGCGCAGTTGTTCGTCACTGCGCTTGCGCTGCACGAAAATATCGCGCACAAGATAGACGCCGACGCACATGCACACCGAGATGGCCAGCGCGATGCTCTCGGCCAGAGTTGGCCCGATCCAGTTGCTCTGAATGATGCCTTGTTCGTACAGCAGTGACACGGCGCGACGGGCAGCCATGAGCAAAAACGCCGCCGACAGGACAATCCAGGCCAATGCGCGACCCGATACCGGAATCAGGCGCAACGCCAATACCACGGCGACGATTTGGAGGATGACCGAAAGCCACAAAATCGTGGCTAGATTTTGCATAGACGCGGCTCCGGGTGCGCGAAGGTGCGCGAAACCAGGTCGTTCAAGAACTGTTGATTGTGCTGATTGCGAAGCTAGCGCCGGGATGACGGCCACCGCAAATTCATCGCGGACGCGTTGTCAGTACACTCATCAGACGTTGTTTATCTATAGCCTACAAACCAGACCTCGGCAACCCCGGTTGCTGGCAGCCTGGTCAGTGGCAACTCAGCGCCCCGCGCCGGACGGCGTCAATTGCCAAACATCACCCCGATGCCAAAGTGGACCCTTGGTTCGGAGGAGGCGCCGCGTTGCGGCCACAAATGCAGCATGTCGATACGCACCACAGGATAGGTGTATTCCGCCTCGCCAATCTGGGCCTGGCGAATCCCATCGAGTGCGCCATTGAATGTCACGCTGCGGCCTTGCGTGTAATCCGCTGTTTCCAGGTAACCGTCGCGCACCGCAAGGACGCGCCC
The DNA here is from genome assembly GCA_021821045.1 of Pseudomonadota bacterium. GTDB lineage: Bacteria > Pseudomonadota > Gammaproteobacteria > JAADHS01 > JAADHS01 > JAKACW01. The sequence continues at coordinate 21,819 of JAKACW010000028.1, read as the reverse complement.
GAGCGGCGCTTGCGCGGTATCCGGTTCTCGATTTGATGCCAATGGATAGGCCAGCACCTCCAACTCCGTGGCGTCCGTGAGATTGCGGCTGCCGATGATCATGCCTCCCCACAACACGCGGGCGCTACCCAATTGCTCTGTCTCCATGGACGCTCGTTGCGGCGTAATGGTCATATCAACGCCAGTTGTATCGAATTTCGGCGCGGCGGCGCACCCGCACAAAAGCGCGACAACCGACATTCCCAAAATCGTCCTGGCCGAACGCATGCTAGGATCTCCCCTAAGTCCGCCGTTCAATACGACGCACTGCCAGACAAAATACTACGCTACTCGACTGGCGGCCACATGCGTGTTCCAACGGAGAGAACCGATGGTTTAGTTCAGATCGCGCGCAACGACGATTTCGATCGTCGGGATCGGCCGTGGTTTTAGCGATTTGATTAGAGGTCCAATATGATCATGCGGATGGTGAGCTGGCTGCTCCTGCTGGCATTGTGGATTTCGGTCCACGACGCTCTCGCCGCGAGCACGCTGAGCTGCGGTACAAGGTTGGTGAGAGTCGGCGACAGCAAGGCCGAAGTGTTTCGGATCTGCGGCGAGCCGGCCTGGCGCGAGAAGTACGACGAGGAGTGGTGGCAAAAAGAACGCGACCGCGGCATTCGCCACGGCGGTTCGATCGCCCACGAGCAATGGGTCTATAACTTTGGACCGACCCAGTTTATGCAATACCTGTACTTCGAAAACGGGCGGCTGGTAAAAATCGAACGTGGCGACTATGGCTATACCCGCGCGCCCGGCAAACCCAAAACCTGCACGCCGGAAGTTTTGGAGCAAACGACATCCAAGAATGAGGTGTTGGAATCCTGCGGCGAGCCCTACTTCAAGGACGAGCGGGAGGAGATTCGAATTCAACAAGCGGGGTCGGTCACCCGCAAGTTCAATGTCACGGTCGAGGAGTGGACTTACGACTTCGGCGCGACCCGTTTCATGCGCACGATTGTGTTTGAGAACGGTCATGTCGTCGACATTAGACTTGGTGACCACGGCGGCGGTCGTTAGAGAATATCTGTTCTACTCGAGGAAACCGCGTCCGTGTGTCGCTGTCCTAATGATACTTGCGCGTGCCTGACTGAATGGCGATCAACTCGTCGAAACGCCTGATTTGGGCGAGCAAACTCACGGCCCGTGGATCCCCCGTCGGAACGCAGACCTGAGCGTACTCGAAAATGGCGCTTTGTTTGGGCAAGGGCTGGCGATGTTCGAGGATATGCTTCATTCGCGGGATGAATATCCATTGCAGCCATTGCTCGAGGCTGAGCGTATCGAAACAAAACGGCTCGGCGCTGGCGAGGGCACTTGCAGGCGGCTTTTCTGACCCCCATTTACCGGTGGCGCGAAGACTGGCCTCGACTTCCAGCAGTACGGCGGCGATTCGGTGTGGTATGTCGTGCATCGAAAGATTGTACGCCGCGCCAAGGCGAAACCGACACAGGCGGGAGAAGTTTTGAGGTATAATGCGCCGCCCATTTGCCGAGTAAGTCGAGTTTGGGCGGCGGCAGCATAGGAAAAGGCGGCGAATAGTGCGGTTTTTTATCCCGGCTCGTAAAGGGCGGGGGAACGAAGCAGAGTGATGCCTTGAAGCTGACGACCGGACGCCGAGAGATTCTTACCCACAATTTAAGAGTGAACGCATGACTGACTTGAGCTTGTACAGAAACATCGGAATTTTCGCCCACGTGGATGCCGGCAAAACGACGACCACGGAACGCATTCTGAAATTGACCGGTAAGATTCACAAACTGGGCGAAGTGCATGACGGCGCATCGACCATGGACTTCATGGAACAGGAAGCCGAGCGCGGCATTACGATTCAGTCCGCCGCGACCACCTGTTACTGGAAAGGCCATCGCTTTAACGTTATCGACACGCCCGGCCACGTCGACTTCACCATCGAAGTGTATCGCTCTCTCAAAGTTCTGGACGGCGGCATTGGCGTGTTTTGCGGCTCCGGCGGCGTCGAACCCCAGTCGGAAACCAACTGGCGCTATGCCAATGATTCCGAAGTTGCGCGCATCATCTACGTCAACAAGCTCGACCGCATCGGCGCGGATTTCTATCGCGTCGTTAAGCAGGTCAAGGATGTGCTTGGCGCCACCCCTCTGGTCATGACACTGCCGATCGGCATCGAAGAGAACTTCATCGGTGTGGTTGATCTTCTCACCCGCAAAGCTTGGGTCTGGGACGACTCCGGCGACCCGATGGGCTACACCATTCAAGACGTGCCGGCGGAAATGAAAGCCAAGGTCGAAGAGTGGCGCGAAAAACTCATCGAGACGGCGGTCGAGGAAGACGACGCCGCCATGGAGAAATACCTGGAAGGCGAAGAGCCGGATATCGACACTCTGAAGAAGTGCATCCGCAAGGGCGCCATCGCCCTCAAATTCTTTCCCACTTACTGCGGATCTTCGTTCAAGAACAAGGGCGTCCAGTTGGTGCTCGACGGCGTCGTTGACTATCTGCCCAGCCCAACGGAAGTCAAACCGCAGCCGGAAGTCGATCTGGAAGGCAAGGAAACGGGCGAATTCGCCATTGTCGATCCCGAGCGGCCACTGCGCGCGTTGGCGTTCAAGATCATGGACGACCGCTTCGGCGCTTTGACCTTCTTGCGCATCTATTCGGGCAGGCTGGAAAAGGGCATGACCGTGCTGAATACCGCCACGGGCAAAACCGAACGCATCGGCCGTATCGTTCAGATGCACGCCAATGATCGCGAGGAAATCGACAAAGCCCAAGCCGGCGACATTATCGCCGCCATCGGTCTCAAGAACGTGCGTACCGGTCACACCCTGTGCGATGTGAAGAATCCCGCGACGCTCGAACCCATGGTTTTCCCCGATCCGGTTATCTCCATGGCCGTCGCGCCGAAAGACAAGGGCGCGTCGGAAAAGCTGGGCGTGGCTTTGGGCAAGATGATCCAGGAGGACCCTTCGTTCCGCGTTGAAACGGACGAAGACAGCGGCGAAACCATCCTCAAGGGCATGGGCGAACTGCATCTTGATATCAAGATCGACATTCTGCGCCGTACCCACGGTGTCGATGTCGTGGTTGGCAAACCCCAGGTGGCCTACCGCGAAACCATCACCCAGCGTGTCGAAGACAGCTACACCCACAAGAAGCAAACGGGTGGTTCGGGTCAGTACGCGAAAATCGACTACGTGATCGAGCCGGGTGAACCCGGCAGTGGATTCACCTATGAGTCCGCGGTCACCGGCGGCAACGTACCCCGCGAATTTTGGCCCGCTGTCGAAAAGGGTTTCAAAGCCAGCATCGAAAAAGGCGTGTTGGCCGGCTACCCCTGCGTAGACTTGAAAGTGACGCTTACCGACGGCGCGTTCCACCCGGTGGACTCATCGGCGATCGCGTATGAAGTCGCGGCCCGCGCCGGCTACCGTCAAACCGTGCCGAAGGCTTCGCCGCAGTTGATGGAGCCGATCATGAAAGTGGACGTGTTCACACCCGAGAATCACGTCGGCGACGTTATCGGCGACCTCAATCGCCGCCGCGGTATGATCAAAGCGCAAGAGCCGAGCGCCACGGGCGTGCGTATCAAGGCGGAATGCCCGTTGAGCGAAATGTTCGGCTACATCGGCGACCTGCGCACCATGACCTCCGGTCGCGGCCAGTTCTCCATGGAGTTTTCTCACTACCTGCCGTGCCCGCGCAACGTGGCCGAGGCGGTGATCAAGGAAACGCTGGAGCGCAATAAGAAGAAGTAGTCGAGAACAATCGCGGTCGGAAACCGCTCCCACATGGAGATCCGCTCCACTGTGGGAGCGGATCCTTCCGCGATTGAGTTACCGCTTATACCCCGACACCATCACAAACGGACTCGGCGGCGCCATCTGCCTGGATTCCACATCGACGAAGCCGACATCCCGCAGAATCGTCTCCATCTCCGTGGACGAGTACGACATGCCGGACACGGTGTTGATGATTTGGTTGACGCCGATCATCGCCGCCAGGCGCGGCCCCTTCTTATCGGGATGCAACAACTGCTCCTGAATCATGATGACGCCATCCTTGTTCATGGAGTCGTAGCATTTCTTGAGCAGCTTGCGCAGGGTTTGCGGCGATTCCTGATTGGTCATGGACGATAACAACATGGCGTCGTTCCCCGATCCCAAGCTGTCGGTGTTGTAGTCGCCGGGTCGCAATTCCACCCGGTCCTGCATGTGGTACTGGTCGACGATTTGCTTGGCGATTTTCAGATTCTGCGGACGGTCCATCGCTACCGCCTGCAATCCCGGGTAGCGCTCGCAGAACTTGACCGCGAACGTCGCCGGACCGCAACCCACGTCCATGAGCTGCTTCTTGCCGCTTAAATCGAACATGCTGGTCAGCACGTCCGATTGGGATAACGCGCGATTGTGCATGCCCATCATGTAATTGCGCGTTTCCTCGTCGGTGTACTCCTGGTGCATGAGCGCAGAGGGCTTGCCGGTCATGACCGTGTTGTAGAGACCGCCCCAGGCCTGATACCAATTCTCGAACATATAGACGATGCCGCCTTGGTAAAACGTGCTCGAGCTGGTGAGAAAGGTTTGACTGAATTTGTTGTTGCGGAACACGTCGCCGTCGCGGTCGAGAAAATCAATTGAAACCAGCGCGCTCAACAGCGTGCCCAAGCAGCGTTTGTCGGCGCCCGTTTCGCGGGTCAGCGTGTCGAGGTCCTTGGGCTGGCCGTCGAGTCGATTGAAAATGTCGAGACGGTTGGCGGCGTGCAGCACGCAGGAATTCCAATACGCCGACGCAACGTCCATGACGCGCATGGGGTCCAGGCCTTGCGGCACTCCCCAACTTCCGCCCGCGCCTTTTTGACCAGTCCCAGAGCCCGACATATTCACCCCCGCCTGTGATTTTCGATGACAGAGGCTATTTTACACATTTCACCTCGGCGCGGGTCGCGGCGCGCCGACCCGTCGCTGAGTTAGCAATTCGACCAATCGAAGGCGTAGACGCAGCCATCGCCCGTGCCGCCCACGCTGCCGCCGGCTATGTCGCTGTTGTAGCTCCAAACGCCATTGGAATTGCGCTCGCCGCTGCCATAGCGGCCGAAGGTGGTTACCGTATCGCTGCCCAGACAGCCGCTGGTGCCAACGCTGAGATTTGCCCAGCAGCCAGTGGTGGGGTCGTAGGCATAGCTTCCCGGAACGACACGGCCGCCAAGTCGAGCCTCGAGGCTTGCGACATCGTCCGCGCTGAGTAGAACGCCGTTGATGGCCACGGGCGGCTCGGCGACGGCGCAGGCAGCAAAAAGGAAAAGAGCCGAAAATAAGACGCTATTACGAATCTTCATTAGCGCACCTCGGCTATTTTTTCCAGATGAATTTACGGTACTCTATGCGGCGCTGATAGAAAGTGCGCCCAGTTACACGCTTGCTGTGATTTTTTCCCGCTGAAGAAGGACCGCCATGAAACGACTCGCTAGCGCTTCGCTGATTTTCTTGTTTGCATGCAGCACCTGGGCCGGTCGAACCGGCGAGGGCGAAGGAGAAGTGCTGGGTGTGAGCCCGGAGAGCAAATCGGTCCTTATCCATCACGGTGAAATCAAAGACATGATGGGCGAGATGACCATGGAGTTTACGGTCGACGACGCCTCCCTCCTTAAAGGCGTCAAGCAAGGCGACCGCGTTCATTTCACGTTGGAACAGCGACCGCCGTTCGACTACGTCATTCTCAAAATGACCGTGATACCGCCGGCGCCCGCGCAATAGCCGATCGTGCACCGCAGTGCGCCATCGCGGTGTACCGCGAATTTTCAATCTACCATCCGTTGATGTCGTGGCAGAGGTTGCACTCTTGCGCGCCGACCGGGTCGTGATCGCCCGGCAGCGGGTGACAGCGGCTGCAGGTGCTCAGGATCTGGGTGTGGTCGGGCACGGCGGTGACGATCCAACTCGCCGGGGTATGACACGCCTCGCAAATCAACGTGGTTCGAATATGGGTGAACGATTGCCCCGTGGCGCCGGTGCCATTGTGGCAACTGGCGCAATTCCCGGCGATGCCAACATGGTCGAAGCTGGCGGGAAACCACGCCTGCGTCGAATGGCACACGCCGCAGTCCGACGTCGTGGGCACATGACTGGCGGGTTTCCCCCGGGCGGTGCCGTTGTCGTGACAGCCGCCGCATTGCCCCAGCACTTGATTGTGATCCACGGCGAACACCGGGCGCCAGAACGAGAAATTCACATGGCAACCCTCGCAGACCTGGGTGCTCGGTGGATGGGTGGGTGATTTGCCGGTGGCGTTGACGCCATTGTGGCAAGCGAAACAACCGGAAAAAATTCCCTGATGGTTAAAGACCACGGGGCGCCACGCATCGCTGCGGTGACAGTTGCTGCACTCGGCGCTGGTCGGGACGTGGTTGGCGGGTTTGCCTGGCGCTTGAATGCCGTTGTGACAGCCGGAGCACGGCCCGGACACCTGGGTATGGTCGACAGTAATCACGGGGATCCAGAACGTGGTGACATGGCATCGGCTGCAGAAATTGCTGGTGGGCACGTGGCGCGGCGACTGACCGGCGGCGGTGACGCCGTTGTGGCAGGAAAAGCAATTGGAGCTGATGCCGGAGTGATCGAAGTTGGCGCCCAACCAGGTGATGGTGGTATGGCACGCGGCGCAATCGCTGGCGGTAAGAACGTGATTGGTCGGCTTGCCGATCGCGCGAACGCCGTTGTGACATCCGCTGCAAAGTCCGATGACTTGGCTGTGATCAACCGAAGCCGGCGGTGTCCAGCCCAATTGCGAGTGACACAGTTCGCAGGCGTCCGTCGTCGGCAGGTGGGACACTGCTTTGCCGCGCGCCTGTGTCCCGTTGTGGCAGGACGCGCAATTGTCGATGATTCCGCCATGATCGAAGGTCGCCGGCCGCCAGGCCAGGGTGATGTGGCAGCGGTCGCAGTCGAAGGTCGTCGCGACATGGTTCACCGGTTTGCCTGTCGCCGCCGCGTTGTTGTGACAGCCGCTGCACGGCCCGATCACCTGGTCATGATTGACTGAGACAATGGTCCAAGTGGTCGGACTGTGACACGTCTCGCAACGGTCGCTGGTGGGGATATGGGTCGGCGATTTGCCCGCGGCGCCGCCGCCGTTGTGGCAGGACACGCAGTTGTCGACGATACCGTTGTGGGAGAACGTCGCCGGAACCCAAGCTTGTGTCCCGTGACAGCTGTCGCACTGCGCCTGTGTGGGTACGTGCGTTGGAGGTTTGCCGGTTGCGGTGGCGCCGTTGTGGCAGGCGCTGCAGGCGCCGATGGTTTGACTGTGGTCGACCTGGGTGACGGGCGCCCAGGCCGCGACGTTATGACAGGCTTCGCATACCGCGCTGCTTGGGATGTGGGTTGGTGCCCTTCCGCGGGCGTCGCTGCCGTTATGACACGCTGTGCAATTGGACGCAATGCCCGTGTGGTCGAAGCCGGCGGGCAGCCAGGCAACGGTGGCGTGGCACGCGTCGCACTCTTGCTGAGTCGGCAGGTGATTCGCCGGTTTTCCCGCTGCGGTGACGCCGTTGTGGCAGGTCGAACACACGCCAATCACTTCGGCGTGGTCGACTCGCAACACGGGAATCCAGCCGGCGGTGCCGTGACAGGCCATGCATTTGTCGCTGGTGGGAATATGGGTCGGCGACTTGCCGACTGCCGCGATGGTGAAGTCGCCGCCGCCGGATGCCGGCAACCAGGCTACCGTCTGGTGGCAATCGTCGCAGGGTGCCGAAGTGGGGGGATGAGCCGCGGACTTGCCTGAGGCCAGCACGCCGTCGTGACACTTTTGGCATGCGCCGCTGACCTCCTCGTGATCGAGGCGGGCCACTGTCCAGTTCTGCACCGAGTGGCAGGCATCACAGCGGTCAGAGCTGCTGATGTGCCCAGGCGTTTTTGCTTCGGCCGTTATTCCATTGTGGCAAGCAGCGCAGGATTGACTTGTCGCGCCGTGGTCGAACATGTCCACCCGATAGCTCACCGTGGTATGACAGATGTCGCAACCGGCCGTCGTGGCGATGTGATTCGCCGGTTTTCCGCTGGCCAGTTGGTTATCGTGGCAGCGCTCGCACGCGCCTTGCACTTGCGCATGTTCCACCATCACGGAAAGCCAGTCGGTGGTGACATGGCAGTCTTCACACAGATCGGTTGTGGGCATATGTCTGGGCGACTTGCCTGCCGTGGTGCGATTGTCGTGGCACGCTGCGCAGGGTTGCATCGAATCGGGATGGGCCGTCGTCGCTTGACTGAGGCCGAATGCGAAGGGCGGGTGTAATGTCAGCAGGAGGAGGAGAACGGTGGCAGTGAAAAGCGATCGCAAGTTCTGCTCGTGCATGCTGCCTCCCTGGCGCGGACCCAAAACGGGGCGCAAGAATCACTTGCGTACCGAATCCAATCGGCTTCGCGCAACATCCGGAAGGCGGGAAGCAGCGCTGTAATGAGGTGAAGGACCTCGCGGTCGCGTTCACAACCGGCGCTTTATTAACGTTAATAAAATCTCGCTTTAAGCTGTACTCGGAAATTTACGCAGCGCAGCGGCGGGTGATACAGAGAGCGGTAGTCACAGCGTGTGAAAGCGAATCGCGGTTTTGATTATATGGCCGCAGTTTAGTTGACCGAGACGCGACGTGCTTAGGTGGCTAGTCATTTTCGCCGCGGGCATCGACGTCGATCCGGCCATCGGAGTTCACGCTGATTGATAGCACGATGGGCCGGCAACATACCTCGCAGTCCTCGATGTACTCCTGCGACGCTTCGCTGCAATCGACGACGATTTCGATGCGCTCACCGCAGTAGGGGCAGTGTATCCAAACGCTGTCAGTCGAATGCATGGGCAACTCCGGCACGTCGCAAAACGATCCGAATATGTGCACAATGTCCAGATGCGGTCATCATAGGCGGAAGTATGGCGAATTTTCGAACGATCAGCTATATCGAGGGCGTTTCACTGCTGCTGTTGTTATTCGTTGCGATGCCGGTGAAATATCTCGGCGGCTACCCATTCGCTGTCACGGTGATGGGTTGGATTCACGGCGTCCTGTTCATCGGTTTCGTGGCCATGGCGACACATTGCGCTCAGAAGAACAAGTGGTCGAATCGATTCTATTCTGCGGTAATGCTTGCAGGCATTATACCTTTGGGGTTTTTCTGGTTGGACAGGAAACTGAAACGACTCTAGGATTTGGCGCAACATGACGCCCCAAATCGACACTGACCCCGCTGGCAAGGAAGCCGTCTTCCAGGCGCGCGGATTGACCAAAGTTTACTCCATGGGCGAGGTCGAAGTGCAGGCCTTGCGCGGCGTTGACATTGAATTTTTCGCCGGCGAATTCGTCGTCCTGTTGGGACCGTCAGGCAGCGGCAAGTCCACCTTGTTGAATATTCTCGGCGGCCTGGATTCGCCCAGCGGCGGCAGCGTGCGCTATGGCGACCACGACTTGAGCGTTTACGACGATGCCGCCTTGACCCGCTACCGGCGCGAGCACGTTGGGTTCGTTTTTCAGTTCTACAATCTGATTCCCAGTTTGACGGCGCGGGAGAATGTCGCTTTGGTGACCGAGATCGCCGCCAATCCCATGACTCCGGAAGAGGCGCTGGCGCGGGTGGGACTCGCCGAGCGCATGGATCACTTTCCCGCCCAATTGTCCGGCGGCGAGCAGCAGCGGGTGGCCATCGCCCGTGCGGTGGCCAAGCGGCCGGACGTGTTGCTGTGCGATGAACCCACCGGGGCGCTGGATGCCCAGACCGGCGTGCTGGTGTTGGACGTGATCGCCCGGGTCAATCGAGAGTTGGGCACCACCACCGTGGTGATCACCCACAACGCCGTTATCGCCGGCATGGCGGATCGCGTTGTCTATCTGAGCGACGGTCTGGTGGCGCGCGTCGAGCGCAATGCGCAGAAAGTCGCCGCGGCGCAGTTGCGTTGGTAGCCCATGCGCGCACTGACCCGCAAGATGTGGCGCGACCTGTGGCAGGTACGGGCCCAGGCCGTCGCCATCGCTCTGGTGGTCATGTGTGGCGTGGGGACCTACATCATGTTCCTCGCCACCCTCGGCTCGTTGCGCGATACTCAAGCCAGTTATTACCGCGAGTATCGCTTCGCGGAAATTTTCGCTTCCCTCAAGCGAGCGCCCGATGCGCTGGGCTTGCGCATCGGCGAGATCGCCGGCGTGAACCATGTCGACACGCGCGTCGTGGTTCCGATTCGCTTGGAAATGCCGGACTTCGACGAACCCGTAACGGGGCTGATGGCGTCGCTGCCTGATCGTGGCCCGCCGGGGCTGAATGCGTTGTACCTGAGTCAAGGCCGACTGCCGGATCCGCTGCGGGCGGATGAAGTGGTGGCGAGTCTGCCCTTCGCTCAGGCCCACGGTCTGGACCTGGGCGATCGGTTTTACGCGGTTCTCAACGGCCGCAAACAGCCGCTGACGTTGGTTGGGAAAGCGTTGTCGCCGGAGTTCGTGCAATTGCTGCGGCCCGGCTCGGTCTTTCCCGATTACAAACGCTACGGTGTGTTTTGGATGAGTCGCCGCGCGCTCGGTCAGGCGTACGACTTGGAAGGCGCTTTCAACGACATTGCCCTTACTTTGCGCGCCGGCGCAAATGCACAGTTTGTCATCGATCGGCTCGACGAATTGCTCGGGCCTTACGGCGGACTGGGCGCCTACGAACGGGCCGACCAACGCTCCCATCGGTTTCTTTCCGAGGAGTTCAATCAATTGGGAACCCTCGCCAGTCTGTTCCCGGTGCTGTTCATGGGCATTGCGGCGTTTCTGCTCAACGTCGTGATTGGCCGCATCGTCACCATGCAGCGCGAGCAAATCGCGACGCTGAAGGCCTTCGGCTACGGCAACCTTGGCGTCTTGGGGCACTATCTCCAATTCGTGACGGTCATCGTCGCCGTCGGTGTAATCGGCGGCACACTGTTGGGCATTTGGTTGGGGCAACGCCTCTCGTTGGTGTACATGGCGTTCTATCATTTTCCGTATCTGCAGTTCAGCTTGGAGCCGATGACCGCGGCGGAAGCCGGCGCTGCGAGCTTGCTGGCGGCGGGCGCGGGAACGTTGTTCGCCGTGTGGCGGGCCGCCACCCTGCGTCCGGCTCAAGCCATGCGGCCCGAACCGCCGGCGCGCTATCGTGAGACATGGATCGAACGACTGGGTGTCAAGCGTTGGCTGTCCCAGCCGGCGCGGATGATATTTCGCCATATCCAGCGGCGGGCGGTGAAGTCGGCGCTGACGATTTTGGGCATCGCATTGGGCTGCGGCGTTATCCTTACCGGGCTGTTTCAGCAGGATACGGTCGGCTATATGGTCAATGTGCAGTACGGAATGTCTCAGCGCGAGGATCTGTCCGTGACATTCACCGAGCCGACGGCGTACCGGGCCCGTTTCGATTTGCTTGGGTTACGCGGCATCGAGCATGTGGAGGTGTTTCGTGCCGTGGCGGTGAAACTGCGCCATGGGCCGCGCAGCTATCGTACCGCGATTCGCGGTTTGGAGCCCGACGGCGATATTCAGCGGGTGCTCGACGCCCGTTTGCGCCCGGTGAGCTTGCCGGCGGACGGACTTTTGCTCACCGACTATCTCGGCACGCTGTTGGACGTTCGCCCCGGCGACAGCCTGCTGGTGGAGGTCTTGGAAGGCAATCGGCCGGTGCGGGAAATTCCCGTGGTTGGGTTGGTGAAGGAGTATCTTGGCGTGTCCGGCTATATGGAACTGGGCGCGCTCAATCGCTTCATGCGCGAAGGGCCGACCATTTCCGGCGCGTACCTCAGCGTGGACAGCGCCCAACTGCCGGAATTGTTCACCGCTTTGGAAAACATGCCGCGGGTTGCGGGCGTTGCGCAGCGGGTCCAGGAGATTCGCAACTTCAACCGGGTCATGGAGGAAACCATGTTGTTCTTCACTTACGTGGCGACGATGTTTGCGGTCGTTATCGCCTTTGGTGTGGTTTACAATAGCGCGCGCATCGCACTGACCGAACGCGGACGGGAGCTGGCCAGCCTGCGCGTGTTGGGATTCACCCGCGGTGAAATTTCTTACATCCTCTTAGGTGAACTCGCCGTGCTGACGCTTGTCGCCATTCCGCTCGGTCTTTTGTTGGGCTATTGGATGTGTTACTACATCGCGCTCGCGCTGCAGAACGATCTGTTTCGCGTGCCGGTCATTTTGGCCCCCGCGACCTACGCCTTTGCCGCCAGCGTGGTACTCGTGGCCGCCATGTTGTCCGGTTTGGTGGTGCGGCGCCGCTTGGATCAACTCGATCTCATCGCGGTGCTCAAGACGGCGGAGTAAGCGAAGGAACAGGGCGTTGTCGTGGCAGCGGATTGCTCCGCGATTGACGCGTTGAAGAATCGCGGTAGGAAACCGCTCCCACAACGAACGCCAGGCGTCGTCGGCGAATTTGGTTCAATTGATCAGAGATTCCTTAATGAAAAACGTTGTCCAGCTGCGCAGGCGAGTAGTGTTCGGGGTCGTGGCCATTCTGATCGGTGCCGGTCTATTTTTCGGTTTTCGCGCTCAACCCATCGGCGTGGACGTCGCTCAGGCGACGCGCGGACCGTTGCGTGTCACGGTGGAGCAGGAAGGAAAAACCCGGGTGGTGGACCGCTACGTGATCCTGTCGCCCATTGCCGCCTACGCGCGCCGCATCGACCTCGACGTCGGCGATGCAGTGCAAACGGGCATGCCGTTGGTGCGGCTTGAACCCATGCATGCCGAAGTGTTGGATCCGCGGCGGCGCGCCGAGGCGGAGGCGCGGGTCGCGGCGGCCCAGGCCAACGTTCATGCCGCGGAACAACGCGTTCACGCCGCCCGCGCCAGTGCGGATTTGGCGCACAAGGAACTGGCGCGCGTGCGGGCCTTGCGCCCTAGCGGGCATATTTCCGCCGATGCCGAAGATCGAGCGGTGACGGAAGTTGACCGCACGGAAGCGGAAGTGCGTTCGGCGCAGTTCGCCGTCACCACCGCAAAGCACGAAATGGAGGCCGCCCAAACCGCGTTGCGTTTCTCTGCCGCGGCCGGCGCGGACGACCGCGAGCCTATCGTGGTCCATGCACCGGTGGGCGGGCAAGTTCTGCGCATTCCACGCAAAAGTGAAGGTCCGGTGGCGGCGGGGCAGGCGCTGATCGAGATCGGCGATCCGCGCTACTTGGAGGCCGAGATCGATGTGCTGTCCGCGGATGCGGTGCGAATTCAACCCGGCGCCAAAGTGCTGTTCGAGCGCTGGGGCGGCGAGGGCGCGCTACAGGGTGTGGTGCGCGTCGTCGAGCCGGTGGGATTCACCAAAATCTCGGCCCTCGGCGTGGAAGAGCAGCGGGTATGGGTGATCGTTTCGTTCACTTCTCCACCGGAGCAGTGGCGCCGGCTCGGCGATGGTTACCGGGTCGAGGCCAGCTTTGTTCTGTGGGAAGGGGATGACGTTCTTCAGGTTCCCGCGAGCGCGTTATTTCGGGATGGGTCCGGCTGGGCGCTGTTTTTGGTGAGCAATGACCGCGCGGTCAAACGTTCCGTGTTGATGGGGGAGCGCAACGGTCTGAGCGCGCAGATTCTTTCCGGGGTGGAGCAGGGCGATAGGGTCATCGTCCACCCCGACGAGCAGATTCACGACGGCGCGCGCCTCGCGGTAAGGTGAACCCAGCGCTCGCTTGGCTAGATTCGCGAATTCATCATGGTTTCAAGCGACGCTTCCACCTCCTGCAAACGCGCGCGGTGTTGACTGCCGCAAGTGCGTTGGTCGAGCGAACGACGCACGTCGACCAGCAGGGTTTGGATCCGATGTTTGACGTAGTCGCGGGCCTCGGTCTCGGACGGGGCCGTCTTGATGACGGCATCGTATTTGTTGCGAAGCGTTTCGAGATGCTTTTCGATGAGGTTAATTTTCATGGTGCACTTGTGGCCCGTGGGCAGCATGGCTGCATTGGCGGGGCCGCCGCATAATGCGAACGCGAGCACGACGATGGCTGCTGTCGTATGGCGCATGGCTATTCTCCTCGTGTAGCTATCGATACTAAAAAGATCGACCACAAAAGGACCTTTCGCGATGGGGAGATATCGCAGTCTAACTAGGTAGTTGCCCAGCGTAGAAAGACCAACATCCCGCTTTCCGCGGGAAGTGGGCGCATTCTGCACGACGTTGCGGCGGCTTACGACTATCGCGGGCCGGGCAGTTGCTTTCCCGGTAAGCTGCCCGGTTTTCGCGGCCGCGGCTTCTTGATGCGGGAGACAGGCGATCGCTTGAGCGGCTGACCAGGGGATGAAAGCGTCCGTGTTTTCATGCCCGGTATTATAGACGCCGTGAAGTGTTTTGCCAGGGTGCGCGTTGTGTATTGGCCCTTCGGATGACAGCAGACAATAGGAGTGGTTACACTTAGCCACCCAATGAGAAGGAGTCCTTCAATGACGTTGCGTTGCGTGAGCCGCGGGATAGTTGCCCTGTCGCTTGTTACGGTGTCGACTGCCGCTTTGTCGGCCACCATGATTCGCTTCAAAGATGACAGCGAGGGCGTGAGTTCGGAAATCTGGGTCAGTGGGCCCAAGGCCCGCGTCAACCAGCCGGAGGACGGCGGCTACATGATCATGGACCTTAAGGCGAACCGTCAGTACATGGTGTCCGACCAAGAAAAGCGTGTCATTGACATGACTGACATGGCAAAAGGGATGAAGGGCATGATCGGCGATGCTGTCCCGCATGAACAGCCGCCGCTGGATCTCAAGGTGGAAAAGAAAGGGAAAGGCCCGGAAATCGTTGGCTTTGCCACCGAGCGCTACATCGTCAGCGTCGGCGACGAAGTGTGCTTCGAGGAATTTTTGTCGCCACAGGCCTTGCGCACCGGCGATATAAAACATTTCACCGACGCTATGGCGGTCATGAATGACGGCCTGGCCGACGTCGGCGCCGAGCCGTGCGATCGGGCGGAGGCGGAAATGGCCAAACGCTACGGCAGCTTGGGCGTTCCGCTGCGCAGCCTCGATGCCGAGGGCAGCGTCATTCACGAGGTGACAACATTGAATGTCAATTTTGATCCGCCGCCCGGCGCTTTCGATTTTCCCGCCGGCTACCAGCGCACCACGCTGCAAGAGGTTATGCAGGAAATGATGCGCAATGGTCCGCCCGGCATGACCATGCCGCCCAATGACTGACGCGTTTTCGCCGGCCGACGTGGCCTGCACGGCCCGGTCCGATGAGTCAAGCGGAACGATCATTTAATTTCGCCTTCCATGGAACACTCTGGGCCAGCGCGTATCTGGCTCTGATCTTAGCGCCGCTCGCGGTGTTGCTGGTCGGCAGTGTTCCGCCGGGAACCACGTTCGCGTGGGATTTCGCGGTGGCGCTGGGGTTTTCCGCCTTGTCGCTGATGGGTTCCATGTTTCTGCTGACAGCGCGGTTTCAGTGGACGACGCGGGCGTTCGGTATCGACATCATCTACTTTTTTCACCGCTGGGTGGCTCTGATTGCATTCGTCTTGCTGTTGGGCCACCCCGTGATCTTGCTCGGCGTCGAGCCGCTGTTGATCGAATACCTCAAACCCAACGCGCCCTGGCATATGCTGGCGGGCGCCGCCGCATTGCTGGCGGTGATCCTGCAGGTCGCGACCTCGATTTGGCGAAAATATATCGGACTCGAATACGATACCTGGCGCCGTCTGCACGCGTTGTTGGCGATGACCGCCATCGTCCTGGCCGTGGCGCACATCGTCGGCGTGAATTACTACATCGAGGCGCCATGGAAGCACGAGCTGTGGTTCGCGTTTGCCGCATCGTGGATTGTGCTCATGCTATACCTGCGGCTCGTTCGGCCGTGGCGAATTTCGCGCCGCCCGTATCGGGTGGCCGACATCAAGGCCGAGCGCGGCGACGCGTGGACGTTGACGCTTGAGCCGGTCGGCCACGCCGGCTTGCGATTTCTGCCGGGCCAGTTTGTTTGGCTTTGCTTATGGCACTCGGCGCTGGCTATGCGCGAGCATCCGTTTTCGATCTCCTCCAGCGCCGAACAGCCCCAGCGACTGAGCTTCACCATAAAGAAGCTTGGCGACTTCACGGCTCGTCTGTCCCAGGTCACGGTCGGGCAGGCGGCCTGTCTGGACGGCCCCTTCGGCGCATTTTCCATCGATCGCTATCCCGGCGCGCCGGGTTACGTGTTTGTTGCGGGCGGCGTGGGCATCGCGCCGATCCTGGGCATGCTGAAAACGCTGGCCGATCGGGGTGATGAGCGGCCGGTATGGTTGTTTTACGCTTACAAGAATTTGGACTATCTCACCGCCTACGATCAACTGCAGGCGCTGCAATCGCGCGTCAAGTTGAATTTGGTCGTGATTCTCAACGACGCTCCAGCGGACTGGACGGGCGAACGCGGATTGCTGAGCGAAGGCATCTTGCGCCGCCATTTGCCCGACAACTACCGGGACTTGGAATATTTTTTATGCGGTCCGACGGTCATGACGGCAGCGGCGGAGCGCGATCTCGAGAGGATGGGCATTTCCGTGCGACACATCCACACCGAGCTGTTCGAAATGGCCTAAGCGAGCTATGCGCATCCTGATCGCAAAACTGTTCGCTGTGAGCATTGGAGTGCTGTTGGTGAGCCTGTGCGCGTTGTTTGCGCTCAGCCAAAACCTGTGATGGCCATGACGAGACAGTTCACGCAGTGCTGTTTGGTCTTGTTAGCGGCTACCGTCGCCAATACGGCCCGCGCGCAGATGAACGAACCGATCGTGATTCCCTCGCGCCCGGGACCCGTCGAGTTCTCCCACCAGAGTCACCGCGGAATCGGCTGCGGCGTATGTCATCACACGGTGAAGGATGGTCCCATCGAACGGAGTTGCCGCGCTTGCCATACGGCGGACTCGCGCGATCCCGCCAACAGTCGGGATGCGTTCCACAGCGTTTGCATCGCGTGTCACCTGGCGGAGAGAAAAGCCGGCCGGCCCAGTGGGCCGGCCAAGCTTTGCAGCGAGTGTCACCTGCGCCAGTGATTACCGGCCCGCGCACTGCGGCACGGCGGTCGTCGTCTGCGAGCACAGGTAGGCTGCGGCGGAGTTTATTTCCGCGGCATCGAGAGTGCGGAACATCTCCGGCGGCATCTTGCGCACGTCTTCCGGCGGCAGCAGCATGCGCGTTACCGCCAGGCCGATTTCCGCGTCCCGCGCCGCGCCGGTGAGCACGCCGCCGCGGGTGTCGCTCATGGCAGCGAGGTCGATGTTGAACCGCGCCCGACCGATGGTTTGGTCCAGCCGCGAGTTGTGGCACTGGCCGCAGGCCTGGCGCACGATGCCGGCGCCGTCCAGGCCCGCTTGCACTTTAAAGCCGATGTCGCGCAGTTGAGCCTGGTAGAACGCGTCGCGAATGTCGGGCAGCGCCTGGGCCGACAAGGTGCCGTTGACGAAGCCGCGGTACGACTGGATCAAATTCGGCAACAAAGCCGGGTCGGTGACTTTGATGTCATGGTAGGGCACCGCGATGGCCTGACTCTGGACGGAATTCTGGTAGATCGCGTTCCAGGTGGCGCTCACCCCGGGCGTCGTGTTGTCCGCCGGCTGACCCGCAGTCTGCCGCACTTCGGCCTCGATGCGACCGCTATTGTACTGATTGGGCTGGGGCGCGAAGCCGGCGGCACGCACCAGATCCTCCAATTCCGCGGGGTCCGAAGCCGAGATCAGGTTGGCCGGAATGCCGGCGTAATCTTCATTGGTGCCGTGGGCGGCTTGGAAGTCCTGCAACAAGACGTTGCTGGCGCGATTGTCGCGGAACCAGTGGCTCCACGGGTTGGCCAGTTCCTGCATGCGCAGTATTTTCTGGGTGCCGGGGCCATTGACCTGGTGACATTGCAGACAGTCGAAAATGGTATTGCGCAGATCGGAATCGTCGTACACCGTGACATCGAGCCAGTTGGACTCGACGGCGGGCGTCAACAGATCGCCGTCCGTACACGTGTTGGTAAGATTGCAGGCCTGTTTGAAGGTAACCAAGTAAAAGTTCACCGCATTGTTGTTGTTGCGGTCGGCCGCGGCGATCTCCGCGAACTGGTCGCCGCGCACAAAGCCCATGGCGACATACCCGGCGGGGGCGCCTGCAAAGCGGTTGGCCGGCGTAAAGATGATGGCGCGTGGATTGATGGCGTTGACGAAGCGAGCCACCAGCGAGCTGGAGTGCCCGGTGAGAGCGAAGCCGGGGTTGCCGTTGGCCCCATTGTTTCCCCGACCGGTGGCGTTGGGGTTGTTGAACGTCAGCCCTAACGCCGTTTGCAGGCCGCGCAGACTGTTAATCGCCGGAGGCGTCGCGCCGCAGAACGTATCGCGAACCACGTCGCTGCGATTGAGCAACGCCAAGCGATTGCACAGCGCGGCAATCTGTTCCGGACCTTCCGCCAATCCCGCCAGGGGTTCGGTGAAGTTGACCGGTTCCGTGCCGTCGCCGGGCTGGGTCATGAAGGTGTCGGATACATATTGCGCCACGCTCGATGCACACGCGCCGGTGCACAGGGTCGGGTCCCCCGGCGGCATGGTTGTGTCAATGAGCGTGGTCAGTTCGGCAAGCGGAATGGCTCGGGTCACGCCAATGATCGGTGCGACGGTGCCTTGCCCTGTTCCCTGGCCGTCGGCGCCATGGCACACGGCGCAGGATTGGGTGTAAGTCAGCTGGCCTTGAGTGTTGGGTGTCGATGGTGTCGGTGTCGTTGCGGCAAGCGTCGTCACGGCAACCGCCGCGCTGAGGCCCGACACGTTTTGCGCCGCGTCGCGCGCCTGCACCGCGAACGAGTAGTTTGTGGATGGCGCTAGTCCGGTTAGAACCGCCACGGGCTGGGTCGTGAGCGTCATAAGTTGGCTGCCGTTGAAAACCTCGTAGGTCGCGACGCCGACATTGTCCGTCGCCGCCGTCCAGCTTAACGTGGCTTGATTGGCACTCACACCACTGGCTGCCAATCCCGTAGGAATGCTTGGCGCGGCGGTATCCGGTCCGGCCACCGGCGCGGTTCCACCGCCGCCGCCACCTCCACCTCCGCCGAAGCGAGGGAAGCCCAAGCGCGGAAAGCCGGTGTGCAAAATGGAATTGGCGTCGTCAGCGGAGGGTGTCTTGACGACCAAGGGAGCGCTCGCTGTCGAAACATTGCCGGCGGCGTCATAGGCCTGAACAGTGAAAGCGTAGTCGGTGTTCGCGCTCAACCCGTCCACCGTGACGCCGGTTTCGTCCACTTCGCCGATTTGAATATCGCTTGCGCTGATTTCATAGCCAACAACACCGACGTTGTCGCGCGATGCGCTCCACGAGAGCGTAACGATATCGGGGCTTGCGGCGACGACTGTGAGGTTCGCCGGGGCTGTCGGCGCACGTCCGTCCTGGGTGACCGATGGCGAATCGGATGCAGGTGCGCTACCGTCGTCAGTCTGCTTATTGCTGGCGCCACCGCCACCGCAACCGGACAGGATCACGGCTGCGAGAAATGGTGCAATGATTGTGGAGAGTGAAAGCGATGATTTGATTGGGGTGTACTGCAGCGCCGACGGCGAGACTGGCGATGTTCGATTGCACACGTTTCCTCCCTGAATTGTCCGTGATCTTGTTGGACGAAGTGTCCGGATTTACAGCGCAGGCGCCAATTCGATTGTTTTCGCATCGCCGTAGGTAGAATTCCTCGGCGCTTGTATTGAGTAGGAGAAGTGACGGAATCGTTCGGATCGACGGAGAGTGAGCAGCTAATTCGTAGGAATTGTAGCTTTTTTGCCCTGATTTTGCTAAAATCCGCGCTTGCAGTCGCCGCCAGTCAACTTGGAGTCCAAGACGATGACAATGAATCTCGAAGAGACCTCTCGCAAACCGAAATATCGCGTCGAAATCGTCGAAAAGTCGACTCCCCCCGCCGGCATGAGCGGAGACAACTGGCATCGCTATGTGATTGGCACCGGTCCGTCGAAGATCGAAGGCAAGAAACCCGGCACGCTGCGAGCGGTTACCGAGCACGCCGAAGCGGTCGCTGTAAATCTCAATGAGCGAGCAGGCGGACGCAGCTATTCGGCTTACACGTCGCGCAAGACCAAAGCGTCTTGATTTTTTTCGCCAGGTATCCGGCGGATTAGGTACGAAACTCCGACACCCGATGGGTTAGACGCTCGGAAAGCACACGCAGCTGAGAGCCCGATGCCGCGGTATCGCGGGAGACGGCGACCGTCTGTTCCTGGCAACGAACCAAATCATCTACGTTGGATTGCACATCGGTGAGCGCGGCTTGTTGTGCAGCGGCCGCGTCGGCGATGTGACGAGCAAGATCAAGCACGTTACGCACTTCACTGCTGATTCGGTCGAAGGATTCGCCAGCTGCCGCGGTGGTTTGCGCGCTGTGTTGCGCGCCATCCCGGCCCGATTCCATGGCACGTATCGCGTCCGTGGCTCGCTGTTCCAATTGTTCCGTCATGCCGTGAATTTTTTCCGTTGCCTGTCGCGAGCGTTGCGACAGTGTGCGCACTTCATCGGCTACGACCGCGAAGCCACGGCCCTGCTCGCCGGCGCGGGCGGCTTCGATGGCGGCGTTGAGGGCAAGCAAGTTCGTTTGATCGGCGATTCCTTTGATCTCATCCAGTATCGTCACAATGTTTCCGACGTGGCTGCCCAATTGGGCAATGACGCCGGCCGCGTCGGTCACGGTGGTGGCCAAACGCTGGCTGGCTTCGCCCGCCGCGGTCACCCGCTCGAGGCCGCGGTCGGATTCCTCCGTCATCGCCGCCACGCTTTGACTCGTTGATTCCGCCTGCTGGGCGACGCTGCTCGCGTCCTGGGCGAAGGTATCGATGGCGGATTTGAGCTTGTCGATGTCCGTTTGCTGAATCTGCAACTGCTGCTGCAGCGCATCGACCGTACCCTCGGCGCTTTGTGCCGCGGTGCCGATCTCGGTGACGGCGCTTTTTACTTCGCGGACTAATCCCACCACTTTGTCGAGAAACGCGTTTACCGTCGCGCCGAGGTCGCCGAGTTCATCCCCACTGGTGCGGCCGATCCGCGCCGTAAGGTCGCCGCCGGCCACGCGCCTGAGCGGATCGGCAATTTGGGAAATGGGTCCGAGCACGAGCTTTCCCATCAGGGTATTGAGCAGGACGAATAGGGCACCGTTGAGTAGTACGATAACCACCACCATGCGCTGGATCGCGGATGCCAGCCCGCGGGAGACAAACCCGTCGTCAAGGCGCACGGCCACTTGTCCGACCAGGTGGATTTGTCCGCCATCGTTAAACTGCAATTCGGCGGTGGACCAGCCGGCGTTGTTCAGGGCGGTACGGTCACCGCTCGCGGCGGCGGTTGACAAATCAGATCCGTCGGCCTTGTCCCGGGTCACCGCCGCGACCACGGCACCGTCCGAACCGATTACCGCCAACTGGGTCACGAGGGGATCGGCCAATTCGCCGCGTATCATCTCGTTCACCGTTTGTGTGGCAAAGTCCCATAACGGCTTGGGCAATCCACTTTGCAGGCGGGTGATGACCGCGCGTTGCGTCTGATCCACTTCGACTTGTAGATCGCGCTTGATGCGGGCCACGTCCCATAGACCATAGCACACCATGATGGTGGTCAAGGTGATCACCAACGCCACCTGCAGCTTGGTCTTGAGTGACACTCCCATCGCGATTTCCTGACGCGTTACTTCCAATCCGAAAGGCCGTACTTGCTGAGAATTTTTTTCAGCTCGCCGCTTTGACGCAGCGTCTGGGTTCCTTCAGTGAGGATGCGCGCGTACTCCGGCGCCGCGGGAAGTTTTGGCGAACAGGCAATGAACAGGTCGTCGGCTTCGCCCG
>JAKACW010000099.1 GCA_021821045.1 Pseudomonadota bacterium | reverse complement strand
GCCGCGGCCGACCCGGATTTTGAATCGGGCCCCAATCTGGTCGAGCACGTGGGGTTGGATAACGCCGAAGCAAGCATGCAGGGCAAGGAAAAGTACTCGGATAACAAGAGCGGCCGCAATCAAGGCGGCATCGGCGCCACCCACGGTTTCGATGATCATCGCGACAAGCACGATATGGAGAATCACCGGCGGTTCGCGCAACGCGTCGTCAGCGAAGCAGTCAGCCTGGCCAACAAATCCAATGCCAGACAACTGGTGATTACGGCGGAAAAGCAAATGCTTGGCATGCTGCGTCAGGCCATGTCGGGATCCAATCACAACTCGTTCGAGATTCGGGAAGTGGCCAAGGACTTGACCAAGCTCGCCCCGCACGAAATTCACAAACATCTTGCCGGCGAACAGTTGGTTCCGGCGCAGCGTCGGCCGGGGCGTTGAGCGCGACTCGACGGCCTGCCGCTGACAACGGCGGGCCGGACTTTAAGGCCACCAAGCCGTACCTAAGCCATGTCGAAGCGATCAACCTGCCTGGATTTCAATTGTTCGCTTTGCCCGCAATGTCAATATTCAACCCATTGAAAGTTGTTTTGAAACTGCTGCATGAACACAGCGGTTGATAAACACGCAGTCACGCTCGCCGGCGGCGTAACTACCACCACAACCGGCGTGGAAAAACAGCGCGCGGCAGCGCAAAGCACTTACGAACCGGAGTGGCGGCGATGGGGACCGTATTTGAGCGAACGTCAGTGGGGCACCGTGCGGGAAGATTACAGCCCGCGCGGAGATGCTTGGGAGTATTTCACCCACGATGATGCGCGCAGCCGTGCCTATCGGTGGGGCGAGGACGGCATTGCCGGCATTAGCGACAAATACCAGCACCTGTGCCTCGCTCTGGCGCTATGGAATGGAAAGGATGCCATTCTCAAAGAACGTCTGTTCGGCGTTACCAACCGCGAAGGCAATCACGGCGAGGACGTGAAGGAGCACTACTACTACTTGGATGCGACGCCGACGCATTCGTACCTGAAGATGTTGTACAAGTATCCGCAGCGCGCGTTTCCGTACACGCAACTTGTGGAGGAAAATCAGCGGCGCAGCAAGGACGAGCCCGAGTTTAAGTTAATCGACACCGGCGTTTTTGACGACGACCGTTACTTCGACGTTTTCGTGGAATACGCCAAAGCGGATGTCCACGATGTGCTTATGCTGATCACGGCGCACAACCGTGGCCCCGACGATGCGCCGTTGCATATCCTGCCGCAGCTTTGGTTCCGCAATGAGTGGAGCTGGGAGGCAACAGCGGACAAACCCGAAATCTGCGCGGCCGAACCTGGTCGCGTCGTCGCGCGGCACGCCAAGCTGGGCACCTATTACGCTTACTTCGACGCGCCCTGCGACGTACTGTTTTGCGACAACGACACCAATGTGCATCGCCTATACGGCGCGTCATCAGACCAACGTTATTTCAAGGATGGGTTTCACGACTATGTGGTCCACGGCGATCACCACGCCGTGAATTCACGACGGACGGGCACCAAGGCGGCCGGTTGTTTCCGGTTCGTGGTGCCCAGTCACGGCAAGGTCGAAGTGCGGGTGCGCTTGTGTGATACCACAAACAGCGACCCATTCGCGAATTTCGATGCGCTGGTCACTCAGCGCCGTGCCGAAGCCGACGCCTATTACGCGGAGCTGCAATCCGGTCTGACGGACGATGATGCGCGCACAATCCAGCGCCAGGCGTTGGCGGGTGTGATTTGGAGCAAACAGTTCTATTACTTCGACGTACCGCGGTGGCTGCAGGGAGATCCCGCGTTGCCTGCGCCACCGCCGGAGCGCCGCCAAGGACGCAATCGTGACTGGGGGCATCTCAACAACGCCGACATCATCTCTATGCCCGATAAATGGGAGTATCCGTGGTACGCGGCGTGGGACTTGGCCTTCCATTGCATTCCGTTGGCAATGATCGATCCGGCGTTTGCCAAAGAGCAACTCGTGCTCATGACGCGCGAATGGTATATGCACCCCAATGGTCAACTCCCCGCCTATGAATGGGCGTTCGGCGACGCCAATCCGCCGGTGCACGCG
The DNA here is from genome assembly GCA_021821045.1 of Pseudomonadota bacterium. Lineage (GTDB taxonomy): Bacteria > Pseudomonadota > Gammaproteobacteria > JAADHS01 > JAADHS01 > JAKACW01. The sequence goes on along the minus strand of JAKACW010000099.1, from coordinate 11,484 downwards.
TGGGCCGCGTGGGAGGTTTACAAGAGCGAGCGCGACGCCAACGGCGGCGTGGGCGACACCGCTTTCCTGGAACGCATTCTCCATAAGCTGCTGCTCAACTTTACCTGGTGGGTGAATCGCAAAGATGTGGACGGAAACAACGTCTTCCAGGGCGGGTTTCTCGGGCTCGACAATATCGGCGTGTTCGACCGCAGCGCGCCGCTACCCATGGGCGGCCACGTCAATCAGGCGGACGGTACGAGCTGGATGGCGATGTATTCGCTGAACCTGATGCGCATCGCGCTGGAGCTCGCACAGCACAATCACGTCTACGAAGATATCGCTACCAAATTCTTTGAGCACTTCCTTTACATCGCCCAGGCAATGAACAATATCGGTGGTCACGGCATCGGTCTGTGGGACGCGGAGGATCAGTTCTTTTATGATGTGCTGCGTACACCCGATGGCACGCTAAGTCCACTCAAAGTCCGCTCCATGATCGGATTGATCCCGCTCTACGCGGTGGAAATTATCGAACCGGAGTTGCTAAATAAGGTGCCGCAGTTTACGCGGCGCCTTGGATGGTTCATGAAATACCGTCCCGAATTGGCCGCACTGGTGTCGCGCTGGCAGGAGCCGGGCCGGGGTGAACGCCGCTTGTTGTCTTTGTTACGCGGTCACCGCATGAAGGGGCTGTTGCGTCGCATGCTCGACGAGACCGAGTTTCTTTCCGACTACGGCGTGCGTTCGCTTTCGCGCGCGCATCTCGACCAGCCCTATAAGTTCGCGTGCGGGACACTGTCGTTGTGCGTCAAATACCAACCGGGGGAATCCGACGGCGATATGTTCGGCGGCAACTCTAACTGGCGCGGCCCGATCTGGTTCCCGGTTAACTATCTGCTGGTCACGTCGCTGCGCCGCTTCGCGGACTTCTACGGCGAGGAATACAAGATCGAGTGCCCAACCGGATCAGGTCGATTTCTTTCCATCCGCCAGGTCGCCGACGAACTCGCGCTGCGCCTGACACGCCTGTTTCGCAAGAACGCCGCCAACAAACGTCCGGTGTTTGGCGACAACTCCAGACTTCAAGACGATCCCCATTTCCGCGACTACATTTTGCTCCACGAATATTTTCACGGCGATTCCGGTCGTGGCGCGGGTGCTTCCCACCAGACCGGTTGGACGGGTTTGGTCGCGAAACTGCTCCAGCCGGACACGGCGTCGTAGGACTCGGTTAGGTCGTGTTAGCGTTGGGACCCACGACCTGCGCGGATGAGTACGGAATGGGCACAGAACCCAAAGCGAGCGTTGAGGGTTGACCTATCTCGCTGAATCAATTGGAGCGGGTGATGGGAATCGAACCCACGTTAGCAGCTTGGGAAGCTGCAGTTCTACCATTGAACTACACCCGCAGTGTGGCGCTAACCGCCAAGCCATAAAAAACAATGGCTTGGGATGATATGACCTTGATCGCGGCGCGGCGGTCATTGTCCGTTTTTCATCGCTTGTCGTCAATGAAGGGCCGGGCGTCTTCGTTTATAATAGCGCTCCCCATTAAAAACGCTTGTTGATCCGATGGATATCATATTGAACGGCGAGCCCCGCGAGGTCGCCGAAGCATGTTCGCTGACGCTGCTTACCGAGCAGTTGGGTTTGACGGGAAAACGCTACGCCGTCGAAGTCAACGAGGAGATCGTTCCCCGCAGTCAACATGCGACGCATATTTTGCAGCCGGGAGACAAAGTCGAAATCGTCCACGCCATTGGGGGAGGTTAGAGGCAGTCATGCAGAAACAAATTCAGGATACGTTGGTAATTGCCGGCGTCGAGTACCGCTCCCGCTTGTTGGTGGGCAGCGGCAAGTACAAAGATTTGGAAGAGACGCGCTTGGCGACCGAAGCCAGCGGTGCCGAGATCGTCACGGTGGCGATTCGCCGCACCAACATCGGCCAAGACCCGAAGCAGCCGAACTTGCTGGACGTGCTGCCGTCGGACAAGTACACCATCCTGCCGAACACGGCCGGTTGCTACAACGCCAAAGACGCCGTGCGCACATGCCAGTTGGCCCGTGAGTTGCTGGATGGCCACAGCCTGGTTAAGTTGGAAGTGCTGGGGGATGAGAAGACCCTGTTTCCCCACATTCCCGAGACTTTGAAAGCGGCGGAAGAGCTGATCAAGGATGGCTTCATGGTAATGGTCTACACCAATGATGATCCCATCATGGCCAAGACGTTTGAGCGCATGGGCTGTGTTGCGGTGATGCCGCTGGCCGCGCCGATCGGTTCCGGGTTGGGCATTCGCAATCCTTACAACATTCGCATCATCGTCGAGCAGGCCGAAGTGCCGATTCTCGTCGACGCCGGCGTGGGCACGGCATCGGATGCGGCCGTTGCCATGGAGCTGGGCTGCGACGGCGTGTTGATGAACACCGCCATCGCGGCGGCGAAGAATCCAGTGCTCATGGCGTCGGCGATGAGGAAAGCGATCGAAGCGGGGCGAGAAGCGTTCTTGGCCGGGCGCATGCCGCGCAAGTTGTATGCATCGGCGTCGTCGCCGTTGGATGGGACGTTTTTCTAGCTAGCTGCGCTGAAGAATCGCGGTAAGAAACCGCTCCCACAAAAGGCGCCAGTCCAGTGTCGGAGTGGATCATTCCGCGATTGAATCGGCATTGACGACGAATCGGACGAAGAATCGCGGTGGTCGCTGCGGGCATCCTGCCCTCTCGCGACATTCGCACGTCCCTGTGCATCGGAAACCGCTCCCACAGAAGGCGACAGTCCAGTGTGGGAGCGGATTATTCCGCGATTTCACGAGAAGAACGAATTTCCATGAGCGAAGATCAATCCGCCAATTCACCGTTAGTTCCCCGCCGCACCATCCGCAGCTTCGTGCGCCGCGAAGGCCGCATGACGCCGTCGCAAGAACGGGCATTGGAAGAGCTGTGGCCGCGTTACGGCGTGGAGGCGGGAGAAGGCGCGCTGGATCTGGCGGCGCTCTTCGCGTCCACGAATCCGGTCTATTTGGAAATCGGCTTTGGCATGGGCGACAGCTTGCTCGCACTCGCGCGCCGCTATCCTGAGCGCAACTATCTCGGAATCGAAGTGCATCGTCCAGGGGTAGGGCGCCTGCTCAACCTCGCGGCGCAACACGGCGTCCAAAATCTGCGTGTGATGTCCGCTGATGCAGTGGAAGTGCTGACCAAAAACATTCCCGGCGACGCGCTGGATGGGATCTATCTATTTTTCCCTGACCCCTGGCACAAGAAACGCCATCACAAGCGGCGTATTGTGCAGCCGGCTTTTACTCATCTGATCGCCCGCAAGCTCAAACACGGCGGCGTATTTCACATGGCGACGGACTGGGAGCACTACGCACATTGGTCGCTCGAAATTCTGAATCACACTCCTGGCCTGAAGAATCTCGCGCCTGATGACGGATTCGCATCGAATCAAGGCGATCGCCCGCCAACGAAATTCGAGCGTCGTGGGTTGAAGTTGGGTCACGGCGTTTGGGATTTGATGTTTAGTCGAGTCTAAGCTAGCCATCAATCGATCGGGTGTTTCTCTTCGCCCAAATCCGGTTCACCGCTTTGTTTGAGGATCTCGGCGCGGGCGGCGTCGCGCAATTGCACCGCTTGGCGCCAGCGCGCTCGGTCTGACTCGGCCGTTTCGGGGGGCGGAGGAATGGCTCGGCCGATCGTCACGGCGATGGGGTGTTTACGTGGAAACCAAATGTCGGAGCGCAGCACGGAGCGGGTGCCGCGGATTGTTATTGGTACGATCGGCGCGCGCGCTTGCGCGGCGGCGAGAAACGCCCCCATGCGAAACGGCAGCAATCCCGGCTGGCGCGAGAAGGTGCCTTCCGGGAAATAGAACACCGGATGGCCGCTGCTGGCCAGGGCCGCGAAACGTTTTGCGTCTTCGATGCTTTTATCCTTCTCGAAGCGTTCGACGAACTCGGAGCCGATTCCCTCGAGAAACACCCGAGGGATAAATTTTTGCCTCAGTTCCGTCTTGGCGATGAAGCAGACAGGATAGGGCAGAACGGCGCACAGGATGATGCCGTCGAGATAGCTCTGATGGTTGGAAACCATCACCGCCGGTGATTCCGCCGGCGGCAGGTTGTCCATGCCGCGCACCTGAAACGGAATGCCCGATGCTTTGATCAGCAAGCGGGCGAAGAAGCCCATGGTGGCCCAGCGCCAGGACAGTCGAGGGAGGATTGCGATCAGCAGCCAGGTCGGTACCGCAAGTGCGATCAGCAGCGTCCAGAGATAGCCGGCGAACACGAAGCTGCCGGCGCTGCGGCGCAGTCGTCGCACAGTGGAACCGCTGTTCTGCAGCGCAATACGCAGCAATTGGCGCCACGGCGCGGCTTGTTGCTTTCCTAGTAGTCCGTTCTCATAGAGTTCTTTGCAGCCGGCCCGGCGAATCTTGCCGCTGGATGTTTTGAGTACGGTATTGGGCGGTACCAACAGCACCTCATCGGCGGGGTCCCCTGTCAGGGCGACTACGATGGACTGAATTTCATTGCGGGCGTGCTCCTGATCTGCATCGCCGCGTACGCGCGTTTCTGCCATGACAATCAATCGCTCCGTCGCCGCGTTGCGATCGGCGCTGCCAAACACTGCGACTCGACCCTGGCGGATGCCTTCGACGCCGCCGACGGCTTCTTCGAGTTCATGGGGATAAATATTACGTCCGGCGCGAATGATGATGTCCTTCACCCGGCCCGTGATGAACACCTCGCCGTCGGCAACATAGGCTTTATCGCCGGAGTCCAGCCACTCGCCGTCAAGCAACTTGCGTGTCGCTTCGGGATTGCGGTAGTAGCCGCTGGTGCTGGACGGGCCGCGAAACTCCAGGCGCCCTTCCTCGCGTTCACCCAGCTCGCGTCCGGCATCATCGACGATGCGAATCTGATGACCGGGGAGCGCTACGCCGCAAGAAGGGAATCGCAACGCGCCGGCATCGTCTCTCGCCGCGGGCTGGGCGAGACTGCGCGACATGAAGGCGTCGCGTTCCACTCGGTCGATGATCGGCCCGCGATCCAGCGGCGGGAACGCCAGCCCGACGCTGCTTTCCGCCAGACCATACACCGGCATAGCGCTTTCGCGGCGAAAACCGTGGGCGGCGAACCGCTGGCAAAATTGCTCCAATGTGGAAGGGTCCACGGGTTCGGCGCCGTTGAAGGCCGCTCGCCATGAACTCAAGTCCAACCCTTCGAGACGGCTTTCGTCCACCCGTCGCACGCAGAGTTCGTAGGCGAAGTTCGGCGCCGCCGACAGCGTGGCGCGGTGGCGATGAATGGCCCACAGCCACCGCTCGGGTCGCGAGATAAAGCTGAGCGGCGACATGACGACGAACAGGCTGCCATAGTAGAGGCTGCCGAGCCATGCGCCGATCAGTCCCATGTCGTGATACAGCGGCAGCCAACTCACGAACACATCATTCGAACTCGCCGCGACGGCCTGGCCCATGGCGCGGATGTTGGCCAGCAGGTTGGCATGGGTGAGTATGACGCCCTTGGGATTGCCCGTGCTGCCCGAGGTGTACTGAAGAAAAGCGATGCCCGAGCCGTCGACGTTCGGCTGAGTCCATTGCGCCGTGTTGTTGGCGAGGTCGTGCCAGGTGACGACATCACGCACGTCGTCGGTCAACGATTTCAATAACCGTGAAAATGCCTTTGCTTCTTCCACGGTGATGAGAATGCGCGCCTGGCAATTATTGAGTATGCCCACATGTCGACGCAAATGATCGCCAATTTGCGCCGGGCGGGCCGGGGGATACATCGATACCGGCACGCCGCCGGCCAGCAGTACGCCAAAAAAGCTGTAAAAGTACTCGGGCCCTGTCGGCAGCATGATGGCAACCGGCTCGCCAGGACCGATTCCCAGTCGTTGAAGTCCGGCAGCCGTGCGCACGGCGTGTTCGCGCAATTCCAGGTAAGTAATGCACGCACCGGCGCCCTCATCCTGATAGAACTGAATGTGGCGGCCTTGCGGGTGGGTGGCAACGTGCCAGTCGAGCATCTCAATCAGTGTCTGAGCGGTGTCGGGGACGCCCTGCTCGCGGTCCGGCTGGGACTCCACTGTCACCGTGGCGCGGGCCGCTGTACTGGGCTGCGCGTGCGCGGTGGCGAGCAAGCGCAATAAGTCGCGAGGCGTGTTGGCCTCGGTAAACGCGCGTTCCGGAAAGCCGACGCTGAAACGATCTTCGATACGGGAAATCAATTCGACGCGGGCAAGGCTGTCGAGGCCCAGGTCTTCGCCCAAACGGCTGTCGAGCGTGAGGGTGATCCGTTTGCTGCGCTGAGGCTGGGTCTCGGCGAGCAATTCGCGGACAATGGTCAGCAGCGCCGCGACCGTATTCTGGCCGCCGGCGTCGGACGGCGTCGGCTCCGCGCCGGATTTTGCGTTATCGGAGCCGCGCATGGGAACGGTCCGGGTTGGAGTGGTCTGGCCCGGATTCGATGTGGGAGCGGGTCATTCCGCGATTCGATCCATGCATCTGTTTACTCCGATCCACGAACCCTCGATGCCCGAAGGCGCGTAGTTATCAGCGCGGCTCCTGCACCACCAAGACATCGCACTTCGAGTCGGACAATACGTGACGCGTGACACTGCCAAGCAGAAAATCTTCCACGACGGATTGACCGTGCTTGCCGATGACGATGAGGTCCGCGCCAAGTTTTTCCTCCGCCGCGAGAATGACTTGAGATGCATCGCCGCGATCCACAATGCGATGGAATCGCGCGGGGTCGCCATTTAGCCCCTGCAACAAGCCGCCGATTTTACTCAAAGACTGTTGGTGTGCTTGAAGGCGGTAACGATTGATTTCGTTTTCGTCCACGCCCGCCAGCCACAGTTTGCCCTCGAAAGGCAGATCGTAGGCGTGAATCACACTGATCTTGGCGCCGGGAGCAACGTCAAGCGCGGTGGTGAGCGCACGCACCGAGTGCGGTGAAAAATCGACGGGAACAATCACATGCTTGTAGGGCCCCCGCACGGCCTGCTTAACCGTGAGCACCGGCAGTGTACTCTTGCGTAACAAACGCGACGCCGTTGTGCCGAGAATCATGTCCCGCACCGGATTCAAACCGCGGGCGCCGAGCACCAGAAGACCCGCCGCTTTGCAGGCCGCCAGTATCTCATCGATGATATGCCCCACAGTGACTCGCTTGGTTATCGCCGCTTGATCGATGGCGGTGAGCCTTGCGGCTTGACCGTCGAGCATCTGCCGCGCATCCGCGACCAGTTTTGCTTCCGCATCCAGCGCGGTGGGAAGAATCTGACGCAGCGCGCCCAGGGCGGATGCACTCATCACGTGCAGCAGTTCAAGTCGCGCAGTGAATTGCCCCGCCAACGCGCCCGCCCGCTGTACGGCAAGTTCCGCGCTATCGGAGAAGTCGCTGGCAACGAGAATCGATCGGATCTCTTTCATGTCTTGGCCTCCGTGTACAGCTGATTCAACGGGTTCAACTGCGGTCGCCGGTGTCGGCGGCGCCCATTCTGCCTAAAACATGTCGCGCCATGCCCAACGCCAGTTCGTGTTCACCCATAAAAACCTTGCCGAGTCTTTCCTGTTCCAGCAGATGGGCTTCCTCGTCGCTGTGAGTACGCACGACGATTTCGATATCGGGGTTCAGCGTGCGCGCGATATCGGCCATTTTGCGCACATTGAACGTGTCTGGCAATGCAATGACGAGCATGGCGGCACGGGCGATATGGGCCTGGACCAGTACCATGGGATCGGCTGAGTCGCCGGAGACGGCCGGAATGCCGCGCGCGCGCAACATCTCGACCTTTTCCCGATTCTGTTCGGCGATTACGAACGGTACGCCGTGTTCGGTGAGGGCATCGGCGATGCGTCGGCCCACCCGACCGTAGCCGACGAGCACGACCTGGCCGGTGAGTTGTTTTTGATCGATCGACATAGGCAGCGCGGCGAGTGGGTCATCGCGCAGTTCGAGGCGCCGAGCCAAGGTCGAGCGCTCTCTAATCCACTTTCGCGCCGGTTCAATCGCTGTAAAAAGCAGGGCGTTGACGGCAATCGAGAACAGCGCCCCCGCGACGATCAGACTCTGTCCACCATTGGGCAACAAGCCCAGAGCGAGCCCCATCCCAGCCAAAATAAACGAAAACTCGCCGATCTGCGCCAGGCTTGCGCCGACGGTCAGGGCGGTATTGAGCGGATAGCGAAACGCCAGCACCAGTACAACGGCGGCCAGCGTTTTGCCGACGACGATGATCCCGACGACCGTCAGCACCTTCAACGGTTCGTCGAACAAAATCTGGGGGTCGAACAGCATGCCCACCGACACGAAGAACAACACCGAAAATGCATCGCGTAACGGCAGCGATTCGTCGGCGGCGCGGTGGCTGAACTCGGATTCGCGCATCATCATGCCGGCGAAAAAAGCGCCCAGTGCGAATGATACATCGAACAAAGCGGCCGAGGCGTAGGCCACGCCCAAGGCGGCGGCGATCACGCACAATGTGAACAGTTCGCGCGAGCCGGTGCGTGCGACTTGCCAGAGCAGGCGTGGAAACACCCGGCGCCCGACCACCAACATCAGAGCGACGAACGTGGCGATTTTCGCGATGGTGATGCCTAGGGCAAGCCAGATGTTATCGCCCGATCCGCTTGTCTCGCCCATGCCGTTACTACCGCCGAGCATCGGGGCGAATGCCGGCAGCAACACCAGGACCAATACCATCACCAGATCCTCGACCACCAGCCATCCCACGGCGATGCGGCCGTTAATGGACTCGAGCAGTCCGCGCGCTTCCAGCGCGCGCAACAGCACCACCGTGCTGGCCACTGACAGGGCAAGGCCGAAAACCAATCCGGCGCCGATACTCCAGCCCCACATTTGCGCGGTGCCCATACCGAGCAGCGTTGCGACGACAATTTGCACGATGGCGCCGGGAACGGCGATACGGCGTACCGTGAGCAAGTCCTCGAGCGAGAAGTGCAAACCGACGCCAAACATAAGGAGAATGACGCCGATCTCGGCGAGTTGAGCGGTGAGCCCGACGTCGGCGACAAAGCCCGGCGTCCAGGGGCCGATGACGATGCCGGCCACGAGATAACCCACCAGCGGCGGCATGCGCAGACGCGAGGCCGCGACACCCATCGCCAGCGCCATCGCCAGCGCTACCGCGATCGTTGTAATTAGGCCGATTTCATGGGGCATCTGGCTGTGTCGTCCTTGCGTGCCCACCACAACCCAGCACCAGTGTGGGAGCGGATTATTTCGCGATTCTACCCGAATCGGTAGCCGATTGCTGGCGCCGACAACTTACAGTTGCAGCAGCCCCAGCACACCTTCCAAACCGCAGTAGTTTAATCGGGTTGCGGCTTGATCTTGGACTTTCGGCTTGGCGTGATAGGCGATGCTCAACCCGGCCCGCTGCATCATGAGCAGGTCGTTGGCGCCATCGCCCATCGCGACAACCTGAGAGGGTTGGATATCCAGCGCGCGACACAACTCACTTAGAAAAGCCGCTTTCCGTTCGGCGCCGATGATCTCGCCGAGCACCCGTCCGGTGAGTTTGTCCGCCGTGATGTCGAGAGTGTTGGCGCGCGCGAAGTCCAAGCCGTAGCGCGCTTTCAATTTGTCGGTGAACATTGTGAACCCGCCGGAGACCAGGCCGATCTTTATCCCCGATTTCTTCAATCCCGCGATCATAGCTTCACCGCCGGGATTGAGCCGCAGGCGTTCGCGATAGACATCTTCCAGCGCCGCGACGTCAAGACCCTTGAGCAACGCGACGCGCTTGGTGAGTGATCCCGCGAAATCCAACTCACCGCGCATGGCTGCCTCGGTGATCGCCGCAACTTGCGGCTTGACGCCCATGTAGTCGGCGATTTCGTCGATGCACTCGATGTTGATGAAGGTCGAATCCATGTCCGTGATCAACAGCTTGACGGATCTGGCATCGAAATCACTCGGCAGAATGTTGATGTCGGCGCGGTGGAGTTGACGCAGCTCCTCGAGTTGCGCCGTGCTCGGCGTTTCGTCGCGGGACATCGTAAAATAGCCATCCCGCGCTTCCAGATCGGCGGAGAGCTTCTCGGCGATGTCATGCGCTTCCGTGATGGTGAGCGTCGGGCCTTGAGCGATAAGTGTGTGCATGCGGTGTCCGTTCTAATCCATGAAGAGCATTATCAAATCGTTGAGAAACTGCCGCCCGCGGGGCGTCGGTTCGATGCGCTGAACCGTCCAGGTCAATAACTCCCGCGCTTCCGCTTCACGCAGCGGTTTTTCGATGACCGAGATGGGCAGCCCAGTACGCTCGGTGAACAGCGGCGTCTCGAAACCGTCCTGCAAGCGTAGCGCGTTGAGCATGAATTCGATGGCGAGATCCTGCGCGGACAGCGACTGTTCGGCGCTCAGATGGTTGGGCCCGCTCAGGTAAGCTTTGGGATGTTTGACTTTGCTCAATCGCACGATGCGTTGATTGACTGGATCGGTGATTTTGCCATGGGCCCCTGCGCCGATGCCCAAATAGTCGCCAAAGCGCCAGTAATTGAGGTTGTGCCAGCATTGTCGCTCGGGCCGGGCATACGCCGACACTTCGTATTGCGCATAACCGCGCTCGGCCAGTTGCGCTTGGCCGTCGGTATGGATCGCAGCGCAAGTGTCGTCCTCAGGGAGCGTGGGCGGATTGCGGTAAAACGCCGTGTTGGGTTCCAAGGTCAACTGGTAATAAGAAATATGCGCGGGTTCGAGCGCAATCGCGGTCGCAATGTCGCGTCGCGCTTGGGCGAGTGTTTGCTTGGGCAGGCCGAACATCAGGTCGAGATTGAAGTTGTCGAAGCCGGCTTCATGGGCCGCTTCAGCGGCCCGGATTGCCGCCCGGCCGTCATGGATCCGCCCGATGCCCTGCAGCAGATCGTTGTCGAAACTTTGCACGCCGATGGACAGACGGTTGATGCCCAGCGCGCGGTATTCCTTAAACTTGGCTTGGTCGATGGTGCCGGGGTTGGCCTCGACGGTGATCTCGGCATTGGCATTGAGCGGAACCAGCGCTCGAATCTGGGACAGCAAACGGTCCATGGCTTCCGGCGAAAACAAGCTCGGCGTGCCGCCGCCAAAAAACATACTTTCCACCCGGCGCCCCCACACCCGCGGCAGATCTTCCGTCAAATCGGCGATCAGCGCGTCAACATACTCGAACTGCGGCAGCTCGGTTTTCTGCTCATGGGAATTGAAATCGCAGTACGGACACTTGCGCACACACCACGGGAAGTGCACATACAGCGCCAGCGGCGGCAATGTCTTGATGTTGAACATGGGGGTATTTTAGCAGCGTCTTGATGGCGGCCGTTGATTTTCGCCGGGACGCTCTCGTCGTTAGCGTGGGAGCGGATCATTCCGCGATTGAATTGGCGGTGGCGACGACTCAGGCGAAGAATCGCGGTAGGAAACCGCTCCCACAACAGGGATGTGCGTCTCGCGGTGGGAGCGGTTTCCTACCGCGATCAAATAGCGTCGAGCC
>JAKACW010000098.1 GCA_021821045.1 Pseudomonadota bacterium | reverse complement strand
TTTTCGGCTTGTCGCCGGCTCATCCCTTCGTGCACTTGCAGCGGTTCGGTGAGTTGCCGCCCGATCGTCAGCACCGGATTGAGCGACGTCATCGGCTCCTGAAACACCATGGCAATCTGCCGCCCGCGCAGCTTGCGCAGCTCGTAATTAGGCAGGGCCAGCACATCGCGTCCGAGGAAGTGAATTTTGCCCGACGGATAGCGGGCCGATCGTTCAGGCAACAGCTTAAGCATGGACAATGCAGTGACGGATTTTCCCGACCCTGATTCACCCACCAAGGCGAGACGCTCGCCGGCCTGAATTTGAAATGACACGCCATTGACCGCGCGCCGCCAGATCCCATCGCGGCGAAACTCCACCGCGAGATTGTCGACGACGAGCAGCGGCTGCCCGGACGCATCGCTATGACTGACCACGAAATCCTTTCCGTCGATTGGGTAACAGCGCCAGGCGCTACTATACTCCATGGGAACATATTGATTGAATTACCTAAAGAGTAGATCATACACACATCTTCCTTCCACTAATCACGCAGGGACGCGATGGAACGACGATTCACCTTCAAGGATTTCGCGCTGTTCACGGTCCTGGTCTCGATTATTGTTCTGATACTGCTCGCCATGTACATGGTGGACCGGCAATGGCTGAAACTGGATCGTATGGAAGTGACGCTGAGCGAGCAGGCCGGCGACATCCGGGACCTGCGCAGCTTGGTCCACGATTTGAAGCGTCAGACCGAAAGCGGCCAGTTCGCCTCTGCCGCGCCGCCATCCGGACAGGCCGCGCCGACCGGCGAAGTTCCGCCGTCGTTTCAGCGCGCCGCCGCAGCGCGCGCCCAATCCGATTTCGCGGAAGGCGATTGGATGGTCGATTCCTTCGCGGTAGGCTTGGAAACCATCACACCGTTTGTGTCCTCCGATGCCTACGCCAGCAACGTGCAGAATTATGTGCTGGAATCTTTGCTCAGCCGCGACCCCGACACATTGGAATGGCAAGGGTTCCTTGCCGAATCATGGACCACCAGCGAAGACGGCCTCACTTTCACGTTCAAGCTGCGTCCCGGCGCCGCTTTCTCCGACGGCCAGCCGCTTACCGCCCACGATGTGGCATTTTCTTTCGCCTTCATCATGAACCAGGCGATTGCCGCGCCGCGCGAACGCGCTTACTACGACAAAATCGCCAGCGTGACGGCGACGTCCGATCGGGAAGTGGTCTTCGTATTCAAGGAACCGTACTACGACAGCCTCAGTCTCGCCGGCGGTTTATCGGTCATCCCGCGCCACTTCTATGAACCGTTCCTGCAAGATCCGGAGAAATTCAATACATCAAAGGGTCTGCTCATGGGTTCCGGGCCGTACCGACTGCGGGATCCGCGCAACTGGACGCCCGATGCCGGCTTCGTCGAGTTGGAGCGCAATCCGCGTTATTGGGGGCCGGTGCTGCCGCCCTACCGCAAGATCATGTGGCGCATCATCGAGAACGACAGCGCGCGACTCACCACCTTTCGCAACGGCGACATCGACACCTACGGCGCCCGGCCGGTGGAATATCAACGCCTGCTCAAGGACGAAGACCTGCGCAAGAAATCGGTCAACTATGAATACATGAACCCAGTCGCCGGCTACAGCTACATTGGCTGGAACCAGGTGCGCGGCGGCAAGCCGACGCGGTTCGCCGACAAGCGCGTGCGCCAGGCCATGACTTACCTCACGGACCGCGACCGCATCATCAAGGATATTTTTCTCGGCTATGCCGAGCCGGCCATCAGCCCGTTCAATCCGCGCAGCAAGCAGCATGACACGAGCCTGGAACCACAGCCTTACGACTTAGACAAGGCCAAAGCCTTGCTCAAAGACGCGGGTTACGAAGACCGCGACGGCGACGGCGTGCTCGACGACAAGGATGGCAAACCGTTTTCCTTCGAACTCATCTTTTTCCAGGACAACGAAGACAGCAAGAGAATGGTGCTATTTCTAAAGGATCTCTACGCCCACGCCGGTGTGCGCCTGGAACCCAAGCCCAGCGAGTGGGCCGTCATGTTGGAGAAGATCAAGAAGCAGGACTTCGAAGCCATCACCCTGGGTTGGACCAGCGGTATCGAATCCGACATTTTTCAAGTGTTCCACAGCAGCCAGAACGTCGCCGGCGGCGACAATTACGTGAACTACAGCAATCTGGAACTGGATAAGCTCATCGAAGAAGCGCGCAAGACAGTCGACGAGTCCAAGCGCATGCCATTGTGGCAGGCCTGCGAGCGCATCATCTACGAGGATCAACCGTACACGTTTTTGATGCGGCGCAAGAGCCTGTCGTTCATCGACAATCGCTACAAGAATATCGCCATCACCAAACTCGGGCTGAACTTCGGGTCAGTTCCGATAGAGACTTATGTTCCAAAAGCGGCGCAGCGCTATCAATGATGAATCGCGGAATGATCCGCTCCCGCAAACGAATTTTTCCTGGTGTGGGAGCGGTTTCCTGCCGCGATTTCGCTATGCTTGAGCACGATTGACATCATGCACACCTACATCATCCGCCGCCTGCTGTTGATGTTTCCGACTCTGATCGGCATCACCATCGTGGTGTTCACGGTCATGGCCGCCTCGCCCGGCGGCATCAGCGCCCAGAGTCTCATTGAAGGCCAGAACCTCAAGCCGCAGGAAAAGAAAGCGCTGGAAGACTATTACAACCGCCGCTACGGTCTCGACAAGCCGCCGCCCATTCAGTATCTGCGCTGGCTCAACAATATCTCGCCCGTCGGCTTCACCTTCGACGAGAACAACAAAGTGAGCGGGTTTTCGTTAACGAAGGGCTCCGACCTGGGCACCAGCTTTCGCTACGGCCGCCCGGTGGGCGAACTGCTCAAGGAGCGTGTGCCCATCACCTTGCTGCTCAACGTCATCACCACGCCGATCATTTACATCATTGCCATTGCCATCGGCGTACGCGCGGCGACTCAGCGCGGCAAGACATTCGATGTCGGCTCGGGCGTCGTTATGCTCGGACTGTGGTCCGCGCCGACCATGCTGGTCGGCGTATTGCTGATCGGTTTTTTCGCCAGCCAGCAGCATTGGCAGTGGTTTCCCACCGCCAACCTCAGCAGCTCCACTGCGTCGACCATGCCGTTTCTGCCCCATTGGACAAACACTTGGGACGTGCTGAAGTTGTTCTTGTTGTCCATGGGCGGCATCGCCCTGTTCACCGCCCTCGCCCGTGTTCCCGCGGCTAAGATCCGCGGCGCAGTCATGGCCGTAATCGGCGTGATCCTCGGCTGGACCATGGCGCAACAACTTCCCTATGAAACGCCGGTACTGGCGCCCGCGCTCGCCGTGGGCATGGGCGCGCTATGCGGCGGCATCGGCGCAATGGACTACTCCGCGTTGCGCACGACCGTCATGGCGCTGCTGGGGGCGTTGATTGGCACAGCCTTGGCGCCGTTCGTTATGAGCGGCGATTTTGTGCGCGGCTTCTTGCTGGACCGCATGTGGCATTTGGCGCTGCCGATCATTTGTTTGTCTTACGGCGGGTTCGCTTTTCTCGCTAAACTGACCCGCACCGCGATCCTGGAAAACCTGCTGGCCGACTACGCCCGCACCGCCCGCGCCAAGGGCGTGCCCGAGCAGCAAGTGTTATGGCGCCACGTGTTTCGCAACAGCTTGTTGCCCTTGATCACCGTCAGCGCCGCGCTGATACCGAGCTTGCTGGGCGGCGCCGTCATCGTCGAAACGCTGTTCAGCATCGATGGCATGGGCAAACTGGCGGTCGACGCGGTGAAAACCCGCGATCGCGAATTGGTGCTGTCCATCACGTTCATCAGCGGCATGCTAACACTGGTGAGTTATTTGCTCGCCGACCTGTGTTACGCCATCGCCGACCCGCGGGTGAGTTATGAGTGACGCAACCGCCGGCGCCTCCAGTCAAAGCTTCGCCCGCCGCGTGGCGCGGGAGGTTTTTGTCCAACGCACGGCCCAAGCGGGCATGCTGTGGATCGGTGTGCTCGCGGTTATCGCCGTTTTCGCACCGTTCATCGCCACCAGCCATCCGCTGCTGTTGAGCGAGAACGGCAGCGTGTCGAGTCCCGCCCTGCGCCACCTCAACACCGCCGATTGGACCTTGTTGTTCATCTTCTTCGCCATCATTGCCTCGCTCTTCATAAAGCTGCCGTGGCGCATCAAGCTGGCCGGACTGGCGATCGGCACCGCCGCCGTGGCCGCCTTTTCCGCCGTGACCGTCCAACCGCCGCAACTGGTCATCTACGATCAATACCGCCAGAAGGCCATGACCAACGGCTACGACTGGGTCGTGTTTGCGCCCATTCCCTTTTCGCCGAAGGACTACCTGCGCGACCAAGGCGACACCAGCTTGCAGGCGCCGCTGACCGATGAGCGGTTTCGCCATTGGTTCGGCACGGAGGAAAACGGCGCCGATGTGCTCAGCCGCATGATTCACGCCTCGCGTATCGCCTTGGGCATCGGATTTGTCGCCACCGGCATCGCCATGATCATCGGCGTCATTCTCGGCGGATTGATGGGCTATTTCTCCGGCTGGGTCGACATGCTGGGCATGCGCTTGGTGGAAATTTTCGAATCGATTCCCACGCTGTTTTTGTTGCTGACGTTCGTGGCGTTCTTCGGCCGAAGCCTATATTTGATGATGGTGATCATCGGGCTGACCAGTTGGCCCGGTTACGCCCGCTACGTGCGCGCGGAATTCTTGCGGCTGCGCCAGCAGGACTTCGTGCAGGCCGCGGTGGTGCAAGGGTTGCCGCTGCACTCCATACTCTTCCGCCACATTCTGCCCAACGGCGTCGCGCCGATTCTGGTCGCCGCGAGCTTCGGCGTCGCCTCCGCCATTCTCGCCGAAGCGACATTAAGCTTTCTTGGTCTGGGTCTGGTGGACGATCCGTCCTGGGGACAAATGCTCAACCAAGCCGTGAAGGCGTCGTCGTTCAACTGGTGGATGGCCATGTTTCCCGGCGGCGCGATTTTTCTCACCGTTTTTGCCTACAACATGATCGGCGAGTCTCTGCGCGATGCCATCGATCCGTATTTGAAAAAGTCGTCGGGGTGATCTCATGTTCGAAATATGGGAGCGGTTTCCGATGCACATGGATGTGCGAATGTCGCGAGAGGGCAGGATGCCCGAAGCGACTGCCGCGATTGATTATGGCCCGGGCGACGATTCGGGCGAAGAATCGCGGTAAGAAACCGCTCCCACATCGAACCTCGCGAGGCACCGGGATTTATTCATGCTTCTAGACGTAAAAAACCTCAAGACCTATCTCCGCGCCGGCCAACGGGAAGTGCGCGCCGTCGACGACGTCTCGTTCCGCATCGATCGCGGACAAACGTTTTGCCTAGTCGGCGAATCGGGCAGCGGCAAGTCCATCAGCGCGTTGTCGGTGATCCAACTGTTGCCCAGCGGTGTTGCCCATCATCCGAGCGGCGAAGTCCTGTTCAACCACCGGCGTGATGACGGCAGTCACCACACGGTCAACATGCTGACCCTCGATGATGAAACCAAGCGGCAGATTCGCGGCGCGCGCATCAGCATGATCTTTCAAGAGCCCATGACGTCGCTCAATCCGGTCTACACCGTCGGCGAGCAAATCATGGAGGCATTGTTCCTGCACCGGCCGGGCATTTCCCACAGCGAAGCCCGCGAGCGCGCCATCAACGCCCTGGCGCAAGTCAAAATCGCCGATCCGCAGGAGCGCGTTGACGAGTATCCCCATCGTCTGTCGGGCGGGCAGCGACAACGGGTGATGATCGCCATGGCCATGGCCTGCGAGCCCGATCTCCTGATCGCTGACGAGCCCACCACGGCGCTGGACGTCACCGTGCAGGCGGAAATTCTGCGCCTGATGCGCGAGCTGCAGGAACGGCGGGGCATGGCGATCTTGTTCATTACGCATGATTTCGGCGTGGTCTCGCAGATGGCCCATCAAGTCGGCGTCATGAAGCTCGGAAAGCTGGTCGAAGTGGGCGCGACCCAGGACATCATCCGCCGGCCGCAACACCCCTACACGCGACAGTTGATCGCGGCACTGCCGGAGAGCTTAAAGCAAAAGCGCTACAGCGTCAGCGAACACGCCGCCGCCAGCAGCGCCGCATCCAAGCGCCCGCCGCTGGTAAAAGTCAAGGACATCCAAGTTCACTTCCCGATCAAGAAGGGCGTGTTCAAGCATACCGTCGGTCACGTCAAAGCGGTCGACGGCGTGGATCTGACCATACGTCAAGGCGAAATCGTTTCCTTGGTGGGCGAATCCGGCTGCGGCAAAACCACCCTCGGCCGCGCGTTGTTGCGCTTGGTCGATCCCACCGGCGGCAGCATTGTCTTCAATGACACCGATATCACCAAGTTGCACCGCAAGGAATTGCAGCCCCTGCGCCCGCGGATGCAATTTATATTTCAAGATCCGATGTCCTCACTCAATCCGCGCCTCACCATCGCCGGCACGTTGACTGAACCTATGGAAGTGCACGGCATCGGCGCGAATCGCGAGGAGCGCATTGCGATCGCCGAGCGCGTCATGGCGCAAGTGCAGCTGGAGACGGAGCATCTGTGGCGCTATCCCCACGAATTCTCCGGCGGACAGAAGCAACGCATCGGCATCGCCCGCGCATTGGTGCTCAAACCCCAGTTCATTGTTTGCGACGAAATCACCAGCGCCCTGGACGTGTCGGTGCAAGCGGAGATTTTGGATTTATTGCTGTCGCTGCGCGATCAGTACAACCTGACCCTGTTATTCATCACCCACAATATCGCCGTGGTGGAATACATCAGCGACGTGACCGCCGTAATGCACGATGGCAAGATCGTCGAGCACGGCCCCACCGATCGAATCAGCGCGCAGCCCGAACATCCTTACACGCAGAAGCTCCTGGCGGCAGTCCCAAGAGTCACGCTCTGAGAACAGGGATGACGCTGTGGGCGGAAAGTCTGGCAAAGACCGTCGGCGGCATGGTGCCGCCAACGAGCCTCCAGGGACGGATTTACGGCGTGTCTTCGCCAGACTTTCCGCCCGCTTCATCGAACCCGCTCAATGCCCTTGCAGGAAAGCAGAGGGAATTGAATCCCCAGCCGTCCTTCTGCATAATTTCCCAAGAAACAAATCCCGCGCCAAGGCTGGTACAATAGCGCCGCCGCAACACAAACTCCCAACAGCGGCATAAGAATTCACAAGGAGAACATCATGGGCTTTCTCGCAGGAAAACGCGCACTCATCGTCGGCTTGGCAAGCAACCGCTCCATCGCCTGGGGCATCGCACAGGCCATGCGCCGCGAAGGCGCGGAGATCGCCCTCACCTATCAGAACGAGAAACTGCGCGAACGCGTGGAGAAAGCCGCGGCCGAACTGGATTCCGACATCACCTTGCCGTTGGATGTCAGCAGCGACGAGCAAATCGACAGCGTATTCGCCCATTTGGACGACTACTGGGATCACCTCGACATTATCGTTCATTCCGTCGCCTACGCTCCGGCCAACGAGTTGGAAGGCGAGTATCTCGATGCCGTTACGCGGGAAGGCTTTCGCATCGCTCACGAAATCAGTTCGTATAGTTTCGCGGCGCTCGCCAAGGCTGGCCGCAATATGATGGAAGGCCGTAGCGGCGCATTGCTGACGTTGAGCTATCTCGGCGCCGAGCGCGCCATGCCCAACTACAACGTCATGGGCTTGGCGAAAGCCAGCCTGGAAGCCAATGTGCGTTACATCGCCCAAAGCCTCGGCCCGGACAACATTCGTGTTAACGCCATCTCGGCCGGTCCCATCCGAACGCTGGCCGCCGCGGGCATCAGCAACTTCCGTAAAATGCTCACTCATGTCGAAAACACCGCGCCTTTGCGTCGCAATGTGACTATCGAAGAAGTCGGCAACGCGGCAGCATTTCTATGCTCCGACCTCGCCTCCGGCATCACCGGCGAAATCGTTTACGTCGACAGTGGCTTCAACACGGTTGGCATGGCGTTGCCGAACGACGAGTAAGCATTCGCTCACTCCCGCCGCACCCCAACACCGACCGGCAAGCCGAACTGGATACCGAAGGCAGGCTTGCCGTCGTCGGTCACGCCGACAAATGCCCCGACTTTGTTGCACGCCGACCAAAACGCACCAGGATAAATATTCGCTCGCAAACGCAGTTCCTCCGTGCCGTTAACAATCAAAGACCATAGCAGGCTGTTGTTGCGGTCGTAGAACATGCCGGCGGAAGCGCGAATCTCGTTTGGCTTGATACTCGCCGTCGCCACGCCGACGCCCCACGACACATTCCCACCGGTTGCCAGCGGATGGGACAAGCCGAAAAGATTCGTCATTCCCACGTAAGCAAAGAAACGCGGTTTGGACGAATCCTGGCGCGGCGGACGCAAGGCATAGCTCACGCCGACATTCAGACTCCGGTCGCCTTCGATGTCATACATAAGCAGATAGGGCCAATCCACCGGATCCAGCAAGCGTCGAATCGCCGCCGCCCGCCGGTCATCGCTGAACAGCCACATGCCTAAAGGCCGAAACAACAACACGTCCGCAATCTCATCGGTGTAGTCAGTTGTCGGCTTTTCGGTCGCCTCCTGCAACACCTCCGCCAGCATGCCCAGCACGGCGGCGGCGCCGAGATTGATGGTGCGCATTGGCACAGATTTATATCACCGAAACGGCGGCTTTAACATTGTGAACGACCCGTGCAGGAATCCTCTGCGCCCTTCAACAACCCGCCCCGGTTCGCTACAATCGGCCGTGCCCGTGACCCTGAGCAATGGAGAGCGAAGGTGAAAAAATCTGCGCGCAGGCTGTTAATCATCGCGGCACTCGTCGGCATGCTTGGCATCGCAGCGTATGGTTTCGTTGCTCTTCGCCCGATCGCCGTGAGCGTCGCACTGGTCGAGACGCGGGTGCCAATCGTCGTCTTCGGTCTGGGCACGGTCGAGGCGCGCACCTTGGCCGAAATCGGCTTTGAAGTGCCTGGCACCGTGATGGAGATATTGGCCGATCACGGTGACCGCGTCGCGCGCGGAGCGCCGCTGGCGCGCCTGGAAAGCGCGGAGCAGCAAGCGCGGATCGCCAAAACCGAAGCCCTCGTTCAACAAAGCGAAGCCGCGCTGGGCAAAGCGCTGGCCAGTCTGGAGCGGGCGAAAGCCGTCGCCGTGCAACGCAAGCAATCCAATCGCCGCAATCAAACATTGGCCAAGGAGAACAAAGTCTCCCAGGAGATGGCCGACGAGACCGCCATGGCGGAGGCAGTAGCGGTCGCCGAGGTAAAACTGGCGGAAAGCGACATTGCCGTGGCGCGATCTGCGATCGCCGATGCCAAAGCCCAGCTGCAATTGGAGACGGCGATACTGCAGCAACATAGCTTGGCCGCGCCGTTCGATGCCATCGTCGTGCGCAAGCACAGCGAGCTGGGCGTGGTCGTCAATGCCGGTCAAGCGGTATTCACGCTGGTCGATCCGGCGAGCATTTGGGGATTGACCTACGTCGACGAAGCCGTGGCCGGCGAGTTAAAAGTCGGGTTGCCGGCGCAGGTTCGTTTGCGCTCCCAGGCCAAACGCTCCATCGACGCCCACGTGGTTCGCATCGACATCGAGAGCGATCGGATCAGCGAGGAACGCCGCATTTATGTTGTCTGCAATCAATGCCCGCCGGAGTTTCATCTCGGCGAACAGATCGAGGTTCACATCACCAAGAAAGTACTGGATAACGTCGTGACGATTCCCGAGATCGCGGCGTTGCGCTTCGACGGCGCGACCGCGCGGGTGTGGACGGTCGAGGACGGCGCCATCGGTCAACGTGATGTCGCGATAAGCGAACGTACTTTGGATGGACGCCTGGTGCTCGCCGAAGCGCCGCCGGACGGTATTCGCATCATATCTGAAACGCGCTCCGGCTTACGGCTGGGTCGCGCCGCGCGCGTTGTGGAGAGCCCGCCCCAGTGAACCTTGCCTTGCGCGACATTCGGCACAACCTCGGTCGGTTCCTGCTGACGTGTTTCGGTCTGAGTCTGCTGCTCGGCGTCGTGCTGTCGATGATCGGCATTTATCGCGGCTTGGTGGATGATGCCCTCGTATTGGCCCGCGCGCCGCAGGCGGACGTGTGGGTCGTGGAGGCCGGCACCCGTGGACCTTTCGCCGAGGCGTCGCGCATTCCCGGCGACACCCGCGAGGCGATCGCCCTGTCGCACGGCATTGCCGAAGCCGGAGCCGTCACCTTTCAATCGGTCGAGACACAGCATCGCGGCCGAAAGTTGCGGCTGTTCGTGGTCGGCTACGAGCCCGGTCGACCCGGCGGCCCCGCGCAAGTGGTTGCCGGCCGCAACATCACTCGCAGCCACTACGAACTCGTCGCGGATCGGTCCAGCGGGCTGGAAATCGGCGATCGCGTCGCGCTCGGAACGTCGAAATACACCGTCGTCGGTTTGACCCGCAATCTCGTCGCATCGGGCGGCGATCCGGTCGTGTTCGTGACGTTAAAGGATTCCCAGGAGCTTCAGTTCGAACTGTCGCCCTCCGCCGCAAGGCGCGAATTGGCTCGCGGCGCAGCGCCTTCCGGCACGGACACGATTAACGCCGTGGTGGCGCGCGCGGCGCACAATGTATCCCCGGCCCAAGCCGCGCACATGGTGGCGCGCTGGAAGCACCTTTCGACGATGACCCAACTGGAACAGGAAACCGTGCTGACCCAATCGGTCGTCGAGCGCGCACGCAAGCAGATCGGCATGTTTACGGCCATTTTGTTACTCGTGTCGGCGGTGATTATCGCGCTTATCATCTACACCCTCACCATGGACAAGATGCGCGAAATCGCCACCCTGAAACTCATCGGCGCACCTGATCGCGCCATCGTCGGCCTCATCGTGCAACAGTCCTTGGCCATGGGATTGATCGGCTTTAGCTTTGGGGCCCTGCTCATCGCCTCGCTGAAAGACGTCTTCCCGCGCCGGGTAATATTGAATCCCGAAGACGGTTTGCTGTTGGCGCTGGTGGTGATCATGGTCTGCGTCGTTGCCAGCGGCATGGGCGTGCGCTTGGCACTCAAAGTCGATCCCGCGACGGCCTTGGGAAGTTGAACGGTGAACGCTGTCGCGCCGCTGATCAAACTGGAGTCCATCTCCAAACATTTCGGCGAAGGATCGACCCGCGTCGACGCGCTGCGCGACATTACTTTGGACATCGAACCCGGGAGCGTCGTTGGGCTGTTGGGTCCGAGCGGCTCCGGCAAAAGCACGCTATTGAACGCCATCGGCTGCATCATCGAACCAACCGCCGGCCGCATGACGTTGGACGGCGAAGTCGTCTACGACAACGGCTGGCTGCGCTCCGATCTGCGCCGCCTGCGATTGGAAAAAATCGGCTTCATTTTTCAGTTTCACAACCTGCTACCGTTCCTCAGCGTGACGGACAACGTTGCGCTGGTGCTGCAGTTGGCGGGATACGATGACGATGATGCCAAGCATCGCGCCACGCAGTTGCTGGACTACCTTGAAGTGGGTAACCGCAAACAGGCCTACCCCGCCAATTTATCGGGTGGCGAGGCGCAGCGAGTGGCGATCGCGCGCGCTTTGGCCAACAAACCGCGCATTATTCTTGCCGACGAGCCCACCGCCGCACTGGATTCGCAGCGCGCCGGGATCGTCATGGACCTTTTGGGCAAGGTCGCAAAGGACCAAAGCGCCGCGATTCTCGTCGTGACTCACGATGAGAAAATCTTTTCGCGTTTTGATGTCATGTTTCAACTGCGTGACGGGCAGTTGTCCAGCGACGCAGCGTGAATTCAACGCTATCTCAATGGCTTTGCCATCGATGCGGCATGCCCGGGTGAAATCATCGGGATAATTGTCTATCATGCCATCGACTAACGGCCCATCCGTTGATTAATCACAGGGACAGTCATGCTCAAGATACTCGCCAAACTCCTGCGCGCCCTTAACTCCGACGCCAGCCCGGGCCAAATCAGCCTCGGCTTCGTCGCCGGGTTGATTGTCGGCCTGACGCCGCTGTGGACTTTGCACAATGTATTGGTCGTTTTTCTGTTGCTGGTGCTGCGCATCAATCTGTCGGCGTTCCTGATCTCCTGGGCGGTTTTTTCGGGCATTGCATATTTGATCGATCCGTTGACGGAGTCGGTGGGCGCATCGCTGCTGTCCGCGGCGTCACTCAAGGAATTTTGGACAACGCTTTACAACAGCGATTTCTGGCGACTGACTCACTTCAACAACACGTTGACCCTGGGCAGCCTTGTCACGGCGCTGGTCGTGGCGCTTCCGCTGTTTTTCATCAGCCGCGTCTTGATCATCAAGTACCGCGCCCATGTTCTGGCTTGGGTGCAAAAGCTCAAGGTCGTACAGCTCATCAAGGCGAGTAAGTTCTGGCGCATCTACGAGACCTTTGCCGGCGGAGGATCTGTCTCGTGAAGTGGCTGCGTCCCACGGGCATTATCGGTTTCGCTGTCGTCGCCGCCGCCATCGGCCTGTTTTGGTGGTTCGCGGCCGGTTGGTTGGTCAAAACAGCGGTCGAGGAAGGCGGCAGCCGGGTTGTCGGGGCGCGTGTCGATCTCGATTCGGCGGACGTGACCTTTGCCCCTTTCGGCGTCCGCCTCCATGGCCTGCAAGTCACCAATCCCGAGCAGCCAATGGAGAACCTAGTGGAGATCAAATCCATCTCAGCCAATCTCGAGTTGCTGAAAGCGTTGATGGGCCAGGTCATTATTGACGATCTGGGCGCCACCGGCGTGCGCTTCAACACGCCGCGAACGACGTCCGGCGAAATAAAAAAAGCGGTGAAACCCGAGACGGAGGAAAAGGCCGAGGCGGAGCCGGCGCTCGATTTAGGCGCCGTGAAGGACAAACTTCCTACGGTCGATGAGATCATGGCCCGCGAGCCGCTCACCACGGTCACCAGAGCGCAGGAACTGAAGTCCTCCGTCCAGCAACAGCGCACCGACGTCGACCAGGCCGTCGCCGGTCTTCCCACCGAGGAACGTCTCACAGAATACGAAGCACGCATTAAGCAGTTGACGTCGGAAAAAATCACCGGCGTGGACGATCTTCAAAAGCGCAAGCAGGAACTCGACAAGATCAAGGACGACATTCGCAACGACAAGAAGGCCATCGAGGCGGCGCGCGATCGAATTCGCGACGCCAAGAGTGTTCTCACGGCCCAATATGACGGTTTGAAGAATGCGCCCCGGGAAGATCTGACCCGAATTTTGGAACGCTATGGATTGGATTCCTCCGGCGCCGCCAACATCACCCGCTTGCTGTTCGGCGACACCGCCAAGAAATGGCTGGAAACCGCGCAGAGCTGGTACCTGCGCATCAAGGACTTCATGCCGGCGAGCAGCGATGACGGCGCGGCCGAACCGCCACCGCCACCCCGCGGCAGCGGGCGTTTCGTGCACTTTCCGACCGCCAATCCGACGCCGGATTTTCTCGTCCGTCGCGCCCGATTGGGCACCGAACTGCCGCTGGGCAACATCGACCTGCAACTGGCCGACGCGACACATCAGCCCCACATCCTCGGCCGGCCGATGACGCTCAAGGCCAGCGGCGAGAAGCTGCCGGCCGCGGACAAGCTTACGCTCAATGGCGTGTTCGACCACATCAATCCGGCGGCGAGCAAGGACAATGTTGAATGGCAAGTCTCCGGCTGGAAGATAGCCGATATCGCTCTATCCAAGGGCGGTACGCTCCCGATGCAACTGCAAAGCGCAAGCGTGAACGTCAACGGCAATCTTGGGC